>NZ_JAAGOG010000124.1:0-25699 GCF_010747425.1 Nostoc sp. UIC 10630 | reverse complement strand
GAATTGGGAAGAGGACAAGGGGACAAGGGGAAAGACTTGTTTCAAGTTCTCACCTCTTGTCCCCTTGTCCCCTGCTCCCTTGCCCCCTGCTTCTTCCGGTTGTAAGGGTCTAATAGCAACCACTGCCACAAAAACCTTAGAATAAATAGGGTGTATTTAAATCTGTAACAAATATTTATGCCTCCTCGTTGGCCTCGCAAACCCGATCGCAAAGACGCTGATTATCGTAAGATCGATGACCGGATGAATTTTGCCACCCATGTAGCGATCGCTGCTACGATTAACTCTGGCTTGTGGTTTTTCCACATTTTGAAAGGCACTACCTGGGAGTGGCTGCCTTGGGTGACTTTAAGTTGGACAGGAATAGTGTTAGCGCATCTGATTTATATTAGTGCGATCGCTAACTACACCGAAACTCCACCCAAATCCACCTGAAGACGGACTACTAATGCTAGGGCGATTGTAACCTGTGGTAGTGGAATCAGCCTTTTAATTGAGTGATAATGTAAAAAAGCCTGAGATTTCGCACTTTTTCTTAATGTAGGGTTATTTTTATGGCTAAGACTAACACCACGGAATTACTAGAAGCCCTAGCAGCTGAAATTGGCGAAAATGTCTACATAGACATTGCCAAATGGCATCTTTATCTATCCAATGCCAAACTGCATACCCTTGTTGCGGAACGACTCTATCCTTTAATTACTTCCAACAGTGTAAATGAAGACCAAGTTTTAAAAGTCTTGGAATCCATTTCAGTAAAAATTGGCGGCGGTAGAAGTGAAATTCCTTTAATCGATTTACTGCCACTGCAATGCCAGGTTACTTTAGTTGATATTTTGGAAAAATATCAACGCGAATTCTAATCGCTAGAACCAAGATTATCTTAGTTTGACAATTTTATTAATCAGCATTTCCTAATTCGATTTTAGTTCCTGAATTAGGTATATGTTTGCTGTGTCTATTTTATAAAAATTAACTCTAGAGATACACACAGATGAATCTCGTTTAATTTCTGTGTGGATTTCTGATAAAAATTTCCTTTAATAATTAAGGAATATCCGCGTTCAAAATCAGTTTAGATTTGAGCGAGTTTATATTGAGACTCGCTTTGAACTTTCATGCAAACTCATTGAGGCAATTTCTATGCTTTTACAAGTTAAAGATAGTGGCGAATTAGTCAAGATTGTTGAAATTCAGGAATTAATTGACCCGAATAATGATGTTGTTCACGCAAAAGACCAAGAAGGTCAAGAAGAACAGCAACTTGATACTTTTAAAAAAGAAAATCTCGTTTTTCCTTCGGGTGAAGTTCTACCACGCTGTTGGTTAGATGCCGACTATCGGCACGACAATGCTTAATAATTAATATTAGGGTGGCATAGCCATGCTACCCTAATAAGTGCCAAATTATAACGCAGCTTTTTCTTCTGCCTTTACCGTTTCATTCTGCTGAAATTTCGGGAAAAATGTCTTAACAATCCAGTAAGTCAAGATGTGAGACAGTAATCCCAGAGGGCCAGCAAACAAACACAGTGCAAGAGAGTGAATTGTCCAAATACCTGTTTTTTGCCCTTCCCAATAAATCCAACGACCGACAAATAAATCCATGACTAGAAAATGAATCCAACCTGTTGCAGCAGCCGTTTCATCTGTAAAAAACTTAGCGATATCAGCTAATTGAGGATTTGATAAAGCTTGGGCATTTTCTGGCGTAATACTGCTGATAAACAAATACAAATATGCCCCAGCCAACAACACAAAGGGAAAATATGATGACATTATTTGCCGTGTAACTTTCCAGTTTGGCAATAAAATCATCAACGCCCAAAATGGCAAAACGAAAAGGTTGGCGACGTTAAAAAGTTGAGAGATCGTCATATTTTTGTAAAGTGAAGAATTTTCAGCTATTATTTATTTTGAATTAACTGGATATAGATCCCCGACTTCTTTAAGAAGTCGGGGATCTGGGTATACTTATAAAGCTACAAGTTGCGATTCGATTTCTGAAGACTTCAAATCACGTCCGATAAAAACTAAACGGGTTTGCCTAGCCTCTTCGGGTTTCCAGGGGCGATCGTAAAATTTATCAAATCGCGTTCCTACCCCTTGCATCACCAAACGCATAGATTTATTTGGCACTGCAACAAAGCCTTTTATCCGGTAAATTTCTTGTTGTTGTGCTAATTTCTCTAACTGCTGTTGCAGCTTTTCTGGATCAAAGGTACGATCCAAAACTAAATTAGTTGAAGTAATTTCTTCATCGTGGTTGTGGTCTTCTTCGGTATCGTGGTGACTGGGACGAGAATCTAAATTATCTTCAACTGCGGCTTGGAATCCTAATAATATAGATGCGTCTAGTTGGGAACGATCGCTCTCGACAATCTTCACCACTCTGGGCAACTCTTGCTTAATTAATTCCTCAACCCTCGCTTTTGTCTCAGCATCCACCAAGTCAATTTTATTCAACACCACTAAGTCTGCACAAGCAAGTTGGTCTTCAAACAGTTCTTGTAAGGGTGTTTCATGTTCTAGACTATCATCTGCTTGTCGTTGGGCTGCGATCGCATCTGGATCGCTAGCAAATGTCCCTGCTGCTACCGCCGCACAATCTACCACCGTAATTACCGCATCCACGGTGGCGGCGTTGCGAATTTCTTGCCAGCGAAAAGCCTTCACCAATGGTTTTGGTAAGGCTAAACCAGAGGTTTCAATCAAAATGCAGTCGATGCTATCTCGCCGCTTGATTAACTCTTGCATCGTCGGGTAAAACTCTTCCTGCACGGTGCAACATAAGCAGCCGTTGGTTAATTCAAAGATATTAGTGTCACCCTCACCATCTCCGGGGCAAATTTGACAGGATTTTAATAATTCCCCATCAATACCGAGTTCGCCAAATTCATTGACTAAAACGGCAATGCGGCGGCCTTGGTTGTTTTGTAGCAGGTGGCGAATTAGGCTGGTTTTTCCACTACCTAAGAAGCCTGTAATTACTGTGACAGGAATTTTCGTTGCCATATTTTTGCCTGATTTCCTCAGTATGAGAAGTTTTACGGGTTACAAACTTAAATACTGAGATTAAGCTTGGTTTGAAGATTGACTTAGTTATTTTAAGCTGAAAGTCTATGGTTAGCCGGAAAATATTACCGTTTTTGTTGAGTTTAGGTTTGGTTTTGATTCCACAAATCACTGTGGCGCAAACGGTAGAGGAGTTGGAACAAAAAGCGACATCTGCCGAAGAAGTGAAAAATTATCAAGAAGCTGCTAATATTTGGCGGAGTTTGATTGAACGGGATTCCAAAAACAGTTATGCCTACATCAAGCTAGCAGACATTCTATCTTCCCAAGGCAAGATTGCAGAGACGATCGCTGCTTATCGTCAAGGGTTGCAATTAACTCCCGATGCAGCGATTTACCTCAAATTAGGTAATTTTCTGGTTGAAAAGGGACGAACCACAGAAGCGATCGCTGCTTTCCGTCAAGCTGTCAAACTCGATGCTAAAAGTGATACAGCTTCCATCATTTTAGCGATGAATTTGATAGCAATGGGCAATCCAGAGGAAGCAGTAGTGGCTTATCGTCAAGCCATTAAAATCGAGCCTGATGACGATAATTACAACAATTTAGCCGATACCCTCTTCAAAATAGGCAAACGAGAAGAAGCGATCGCCGCTTACCGAGAAGCCCTAGAAATTAACCCAAAGAGCTATCAAGCATACAACAGTTTGGGTGATATTCTCGAATATTCAGAAGCAGTCGCAATCTATCGTCAAGCGAGTAAAAATGACCCAAAAAATGAAGTTTATTACGAAAAGTTAGCTGAACTCTCATTAAAGCGCGGTTTTGTAAATGAAGCGATCGCAGCCTACCGCCAATTAATTAAAATCGAGCCTGAAGCTTCAAGGTATGTAGAACTTGGTGATGTGCTGATGACACAAGAAAAACACCAAGAAGCGATCGCTCTTTACCGCCAAGCCGTTGCCACAAAACCCACTGATTATTATTACAGTAAATTAAATGAAGCACTAGCTCAACACGGAAACCTAGATGAAGCCTTGGCAAATTGCCAGAAGGTGGTAAAAATTGGTGAAGGCAGTTATGACACCTGCTCAAATATCAGCTTGCCACTTTACAAGCAAAAAGGCTTTCCTGCTGTTATGGAATTTTATCAGCCGTTGGCGAATTTAATACCACGTCGCCAAATGGCAGAACTTTACATCAAACTTGGCAGAGAGATTTCTTATGGTGAATCTGGTGATGGCTCAAAACAAGAGGCGGCAGCAGTTTTTCGAGAAGTGCTGCAAATAGATCCAGAAAACACTGATGCTCAAGATGCCCTCAAGAACTTAATCGCTTCATAATAAACTATCCAATCTTGTGGAGTGGGCAACATAAGCGCCTTTAGCTTGATGAAAGAATCGCTATAACTATGAATAAAAGTTCGGTTTTGGCAGTTCCTCATTTAATGCCCACTTTCCGATCTCTTGGATTTTGTAATCTACTGGATCGTGCAGAGTGAATGTGCGGAGATTACGCCAATAACGATCAAAGCCATATTTGGCACTAGTAGCACGTGCGCCCATAACTTCAAATATCCGGTTGGTAATGTCTAAACCGACTTTAGTTGCGAAGACTTTGGCAGTAGCAACCAAAAGCGCACATTCTGCCCGTTCTTCGGCGGTAAGTGACCATTCCCGCTCCCAAGCTGCTTGTAGTAATTCTCCTGCCTGCTCAGTAAGATACACGCCTGCTTGGAGATCAACCCAGATTTTGCCATAGTGCTGAAGGATGTAAGGATCTTGGGTTGCACTCTCTACACCTGATGTCAGCCAAGGTTTGGTATTAGTGGAAGTATATGTTTTAGCCGCTTCAAATGCTCCCTGTGCAATTCCCAGGTAGATATTAGCAAGATTCAATTGAGTTAAGCAGGCACGAATAGTATTGAAGGGTTGATTGGCTTTGTCTCTACTACCAAGAATTTCTTCAGGGTATACCAACACATTTTCAAAATTAACACTACCACTATCTGTTTGGCGTTGCCCCATATTATCCCAATCATCATGAACTGTAACGCCTTGCCGTTGGGTGGGAATTACCAGAATATTCAATTCACCAGTTTCTTGATGAGTGGCAGTAATCGGCAATATATCCGAGTCTTGAGAGCCAGAGCAAAAGCTTTTAATGCCGTTGAGACGGAAATAATCATTTTCTGGTGTCAGAGTAGTTCTTTTATCTAAAGGGTTGAGGGCATTGCACCAAAACCAATTGTTGTGAATAGTTTCTGAGTAATATCGCTGTTTTTGTTGTGCTGAACCAAAGATATGCGGAATTACTACACCTAGATGGTGGTAAGAAAAGACGTGAGCAATAGAGCTATCAACTTTGGCAAACTCGCGGGTAATTTGCAGAACAGTAATCCAGCTTTGCCCTAAACCATCGTATTCTGTGGGTACGATCAGTTTCAGTAAGTTGCTTTGGCGCAAGCGATCGCGTTCATGTTTTGGTGTTCCCCCTTGAGCATCCCGCTCTACAGCAGTTTCGGCAAATTCTTTTGCTAAAGACTTAGCTAAATCAAGATAATTTTGAGATTCTTCAGTTTCGATTAATTGCATATCTTGCAACTTCTCCTGCTAACGTTCTGTGAGGAGCAACTATAAGTTTGGCTGGAAAATTTTTAATCTACAGTGTTTTGATATAACTACCGTACTAATAGAAATATGATTGCACATTTTAACTAAAAAGACAAGTTTAAATCAAATTAATTTTGATAAAGCTATAGGTTATTAGTGCAATATAAAAAATATTTAGTTGAGATTCAAAAAGAAAAAAATATTTTAATCTACTTGTGTAGACACAAAGAAAGACGCTAATAAAATTTGGCACAGTCTTACAAAGAAATGATATCAGCAACGTTAAAATTTTTGGCGTTGCTGATTGAAAAGTAAATTTTTTCACGCAGACATGTTCCCGTTTGCATTTATTTAGCTCGCACTTTTACTATTTTTCTCTGTGCCTCTGCTTGAGATAAAAAATGCAGATTTTGGAATTCGTAGTTAATAATTAAATTACGAATTACGAATTATTCTAACGTCCTTCGCGATTTAAACTGAGGGAGAAAGCTGCATTTATCTCAAACAAGTAGTTTAGTTTAAGAATTACATCAATCAGAGGAATTGTTTGCCGCTCACAGTTCATTAAAGAAAACCCTAAAATTGTAGTTGCTTATTTACATGATTTAGTAGTTGCTAACTATTGATTTAATTCATCTCCAATCAAGGCAGCAGATTTACTAAATAAAGTGATTGATGTGAGAACAACTCAAGTAAATCAACTTTTTAATCCTGTATTTGGGAACCGTATCGATCCCACCCTCAAACCTCAATGGTCTTGGTTACTAAAAACTTTAAATCGGAGGTTGGAAGGAAAATATGGGATTTCACTATTTGATGTAGATTTCTGGCTCGATGATTATTTTTTAAGGCTTGTTTACAATCTACTAAATCTAGATTATCACTTTCATCAAGTTTTTTTTGCAAGTGAATTTTCTAGCAGCTATTTTGTCGAGGAGCAATTTAGCCGACATATAAAAGTTCTGTATGATAGATATGATTTACCGCTACAAGATGAAGATAGCGATCGCACAGCAATGTCCAGTTTAGGATGAAGAGCGCCCAGAAACTACCTAATTTTCAATTGCGGATTGAAAGAAAACCTTAAAAACTAAATCTAAAATTGAATGACTCCCAATACTTTTCGGTTAAGGGTTAAAGGGGAAGGGGTAAAGGTAAATTCAAACCCTTTACCCCTTCCCCTTTAACCTTTCCCCAGATCAAAAGAGAGATTGTTGGGTTTATCCGAAAAGTATTGGAATGGCTCCTAACTCCTTTAATCACAATTGAGGGGCAATCTCCCCATGCTTGCTTTCACAAATAGAAAACAGTCACAGGGCTATTGCCCCTAAATATTTGAGCGTTAATCGCTCTTGTTCCAGAAATACCTGTAAATTATCTTGCATCAGGCTGTCTGGACTTAGACTCCACACACCATACTCCGCAATGTCAATACCGTTACTCAGCAGTAACGAGTTCAGTACTACCACGTGTCCGTCGCCGTGTAATGCTGTTGAACACCATTACACCGATCGCTTTAATCAAATTGCCTTCCAATTCTTGGAACATCTTCATGTTCGTGCCAAAGGCGGCATTTGCTTCATCAACAATGCGATCGGTTGTCGCATCGTCAAGGGGTAATTCATCCAAAATTTGGCGATACTTTGCTTTAAATCCCTTCTCATCAGGAATTTCTGGAAATTCATAAAAAGCTGTTCCTTGCCCATCAGACAAATTCATCGCTGTTACAGCAATGTTTTTGAGAATTTGTCCCCCAGATAAGTCGCCCAAGTAACGAGTATATGAATGAGCGATTAACAGTTCTGGTTCTGTGGCAGAGATTTCTCGGATGCGCTTTACATAAGCTTCACCTGCGGGAGATAGTTTGATTTGCTCTCTCCAGTTGGCACCAAAATAATAACTCAGGTCTTGCTCTAAGGTATACTTGCGGTTTAGCTGGGGAAAGTTGATTTTAGAAAGAATTGGGTGCTGGCGGTGCTTTTCCATTTCTTCTTCCATCGCTGAGTAGACGAAGTAGAAGTTAGCAACTAGTTTCCGGTAAGAGTTTTTTTCGACTACTCCTTTTAAAAAGCACTTGACAAAACCTACATTTTCTGCCATTGTGTGGGCTTTCTTAGTGCCTACACGTAATTTGGTTGCTAAATTGCTGCTCATGCTAAATTTCTCAACTTTAAAAAGTTAACTGCCGAGTTTTAATTCACTAACGGCTAAAAAAGCCATTAAAACGTTACCTTAAAACTATTTGATGAGAATTTATATTAAAATTTTTTAAGCGGCGATGACTTTGTAGTTTTTTACACAGCAATAAAAGTACGGTAATATAACTTTACATTCTGGTGTTTTGATTTTCTGTTGTTATAAGCTAACTTTTGATTTCATTATTAGTTTTCCCAAAAAATATTCATAATGAAATCTAGGTAATATTCCTTACATTGTATTTCTTGTTCATAGCATTGCAAAATGTGAACTAAATACAGATAAAAATCACGACTCAAGCTAATGGCATAAAAGGAATAATTAGCTAAAATGTGGAGACTTTACTAATAATGTAAAAACCAATACTGACTTCATGAAATATTTACAATTAAAAAGTCTGAGGTTCAGTATAATTACGTAAAAGTAGATGAATTTCTAAAGAGAAAAAGCGTGTCAAAATTGCTGAATAAAGTCTTAAGTGCTATTTTTCAGTGTGATTGTGTGGAGTATTTAAATATATGGTTTCATCTATAACTCGGATACCAGGCATTCCTGGAGATTCTCCTTCCGAAGCTGAAGGATTGGGCAAAGGTATTGAAAGCAGTTTTGGACTGAATTTAATCCCACTACCGACAAATCCTTTATTTGGTACAGATGGGATTCGCGGGCGAGTCGGAGAATTGCTGAGTGCGCCCTTAGCATTGCAAGTTGGTTTTTGGACGGGGATTGTTTTACGTAACCATGCTACTCAAATAGGGCCAGTCATTCTCGGACAGGACTCTAGAAACTCCAGCGATATGCTAGCAATGGCTTTGAGTGCAGGGTTAACAGCAGCAGGATTAGAAGTTTGGTATTTGGGATTATGTCCCACTCCTTGCATTGCCTATCTCACCAGCATCAGTGATGCGATCGGTGGAGTAATGATTTCTGCTAGCCACAATCCCCCAGAGGATAATGGAATTAAGGTTTTTGCTGGAAATGGTGGCAAGTTACCGCAAATATTACAGGCAGAAATAGAAGCGGGGCTGCGTGGGAAAATATCACCCATTGCTAAAGTCAGTAATTGCGGACGGCATTACTCACGTTTTGAGTTAGTGGGACATTATGGCGAGGCGTTAAAAAAACCTTTAAACAGTGCCCTCAATCTTCAGGCAATGAAGATTGTTTTAGATTTGGCGTGGGGTGCAGCAGTGGGGTTAGCGCCATCAGTATTTACAGAAATGGGGGCAGAGGTGATCTGCTTGCATAACGAAGCAGATGGCGATCGCATTAATGTTAACTGCGGTTCCACTCATTTAGATATTCTTGCCGCCACAGTCCAAGAACACAACGCCGATATCGGCTTTGCCTTCGATGGCGATGCCGATCGCGTCTTAGCAGTAGACAATACTGGCAGACAAGTTAACGGCGATTACATTCTCTACTTGTGGGGACGGCATTTACAAAAAAACCAACAACTACCAGACAACCTGATTGTATCTACAGTCATGGCCAACTTAGGCTTTGAAAAAGCTTGGCAACAAATTGGTGGTAAATTAATTCGTACCGCCGTCGGCGATCAATACGTACAAGCCGAAATGCAGCGAACTGGGGCAATGTTAGGTGGCGAACAATCAGGTCATATTCTTTGCCCTCATTATGCTGTAACTGGAGATGGCTTGTTAACAGCCTTGCATATAGCAGCTTTGGTGAAAGAAGCGGGTGTTTCTCTAGCAGATTTAGTAGATCAAAGCTTCCAGACATATCCGCAAATCTTGCGGAACGTGCGAGTTACAGATCGCGATCGCCGTTTGGGGTGGCAAGATTGCGAACCAGTACAACAAGCGATCGCCCTTGCCGAAGCTGCAATGGGTGATTCTGGTAGAATCTTGGTTCGCGCCTCTGGTACAGAACCAGTAATCAGAGTCATGGTAGAAGCCGCCAATGCCGAACTTACCAACTACTGGACAAATGAATTAGTTTCAAAAGTCCAGCAACATCTGATGGACTAACTTAGCTATTATCTCAGCTTTTAACAAACGCCAATTTTCCGTCACAGCTTCTACAAATTAACCAGCCTTGGTTATCTGTAGAAGCTGTGACATTTGTATTTATATTGTTATATAATGTCCGATTAATTAATTATCATAAAACTCACCACGTCATCACATCAGTCTGAACGTGTTATTATTTACTTCGAGATTCTTTCCTATAAAACTCATATTTGATTTTTGAACAAACTTAGCAATACTCAAAAATGCTTCTTTTACTATTGCCTCTTAAGCGAATTAACTTGAAAACTCAAAGCAGATTCCTATACTTGATCTAAAAATAATATCATGCTTGTTTTTGTTATCCCACTTAAAAGTGCAAAAGTTTCCAATTCCTGGGAACGTGTTACCCAATTATTTGAAAGATGCATTAAATCAGTTTGCAATCAAACCTCACCTAACTTTCACGTTATTGTTGTTTGTCACGAAAAGCCAAAAATAGAATTCAATCATTCTCATATTACATACGTTACAGTTGATTTTTCTCCTCCCAACGAGACTAACCCTGTAGCGAAAGGAGACACAGATAAAGGGCGTAAAATCCTGAAAGGATTGATTTATGCTCAACAATTTTCTCCAACTCACACTATGGCAATTGATGCTGATGATTGTGTCAGCAAAAAATTAGCCCAATTTATTCAACAACATCCTGATTCGGATGGATGGGTTATTAACAAAGGTTATAAATATCAGGAAGGTAGTAAATATGTATATATTAAAAGAAGGAATTTTTATAAAATGTGCGGTAGTTGTAACATTATTCGCTACGATCTGAACTATTTGCCCGAAAGCGCAGAGTATAATCGTGGCTACGGATACTATAGATATTATATAGATCACGGCAAAGTTAGGGATATTTTAGAGAATAAAGGAAAAGCTATTAAATCATTACCATTTCTAGGAGCAGTTTATATCCTAGACACAGGAGAAAACCTTTTTGATAATTCCAAAAGATTAAAATTTAACATTTTTAATCGCAAATTATTAAATCAATCAGTTAAGGACGAATTTGGATTGTACAACTTACAGCAATCTCAAAATATTTGTCAAGTATAATGTATTACTTTGATGCTGATAGGCTACAGCGCTACTATGCCGAAAATAAAGTCAAAATCCAAGACATCTAAAAAATCGAAAAAGCAGACTTCTAAGGAAACTTCTACTCTTAGTCTCAAAGAACAGTTAGCCCAAAAACGCAAAGCAGCCCTAGCACGTAAAGAACTCATTAGTTTACTCACCACCGCCATTTTTGGCGGTTTATTCGTTGGCGTTGTGCTTTTTTTCGTAGGTGGAATTAAAGCAGCAGTCCCCGGTGTTTTAGGGATAATCATCATGTCCCTTTCTTACAAATACCCACGCCAAGCGCTATATGCCTTCATCATTTACGTACCTATTGGGGGTACTATCACCTACTATTTAGGCAGTAGTCCCATACTCCAATTAGCTAAAGATGCCTTTTATGTTCCAGCGCTAATTGGACTTTGGCAAACTTGTCGAAAGCAGGGATTACCTTTAATTATTCCCCAAGGCATTAAAATTCCGCTTTATATCGTTTTGGCTTGCAGTGTACTAACACTATTATTTGTCAATGGTGGACAGCAGTTTAACCCGCCTAGCGTCGGACTATTAGAAAAAGTAGAGAAAGAAATACCTTTAGGTATGGGAATTTTGGGGCTAAAAGTATTTTTAGGCTATGTCCCTCTAATTGGTTGTGCTTACTATCTAATTCGGGATAAGCGGGATTTTCTCTTTTTATCGCGCCTCCAAATTGTTCTCATACTGTTTTGTTGTGTGTTGGGATGTATCCAATACCTCTTACTACTAACTGGTATATGTCAAGGCACTAGAGGTCTTGAAGGAAATGCCCTATTTGTCACATCATTAGAAGCCCGGTGTTATTTTGGTGGAGCGCTTTTATATAGTCCCGAAGAAGGGGTAATTCGTCTGCCAGGAACATTTGTAGCCCCTTGGCAATGGGCGTGGTTCTTAATTTCCAGCACCTTTTTTACCTTTGCCACCGGCTTCACCGATCCCTCTTTTATTTGGCGGATAGTCGGTTTAGGTTCTTTAGTGACAGTCTTTATCAATGCTGTAATTTCTGGACAAAGAATTGCCTTAGCCTTAGTACCAATATGCTTCGGGATTTTGCTATTGCTGACTGGTCAAATTGGCAACCTTAAAAAATTTATCCCCATAGGTATAGGACTGGCTATAGTTTTAGGAATTGTGATGGTAAGTAACCCTACCGTCGTCCAAGAGAGAACCGAGAGTTTTACCAGTCGCTGGGACGCTTCACCACCTCAAGATTTTATCGTCCAGCAATTTGAAGAGAATTGGAAAAATGTAGATGGGCCGTTAGGAAGTGGCTTAGGTCGAGCAACTAACTCTGCCCGCGCAATGGGTAAAACTAAACTGGTAGAAACCTACTACCCCAAAGTCCTTTTTGAAGTTGGAATTATTGGAGTACTGGCTTTTTTGGGTTTGGTAACAAGTTTAACAATTATTGGCTTTAAAACCTATCGCTCCATAAAGAACCGTAATTTCCGCAGTTACGGAGCAGCTTTATGGGTGTTTATATTGTTTATTAGCTACAACACCTACTACTATCCTCTAGATGTTGACCCGGTTGCTGTCTATTATTGGTTTTTTGCGGGAGTTCTTTTTAAACTGCCAGAACTAGAGAAACAAGATAAGGAAGATGCCGACCCTGAGCAAAAAAACAAGAGAAAACGTCTAAAAACAATTTAAATGAAATAAAAATGGCAAAAGTTATCATAGGAGGTCAAAAACACCTCAGCATTCCCAACTTACCTCGAAATTCTCGGCATACACTCATCTACCCCAAGCCTTTCCCCGCAGGCAGATATCCTATAGAAAAAATTTGGTATCCTTTAGCCAGTTTTATGGCTTGGCAACCTGTATGGCAAAGATACCAAGCAATTCATTCTTTCAACAGAATTTTATATACAAATAAACCTTGGTTTCTTACTTTTGAGGATCATCGTATTTTATATAGAAATCCTCATAATCAAGTTGAAGCAGCAATTTATGAATTATTAAATAATCGATTAGCACTAGACAATTGTCAAAAAATTATTGCAATTTCTGATTATGCCAAGTTGAGATTAATCAAGCGGATAGAAGGTTGGGAAATAGAAGAAAAAGTAAGTAAGAAAGTGGATGTTATTCATCCCAACTTCCCAATAAAAGTTAAGCAATCGAAACTTTATCAGGAACAGCAAAATCTCCAGCTTGTATTTATTGGAAATCACATTGCCCGTAAAGGCGGAGTTGTTGCTTTAAGACTAGCCCAAAAAGCTGAAAAACTAGGTTTGCCCATTACTGTACATATAATATCGGGACTGGAACATGGTTCAGGAGTTCCAACTGATTTCCCCGATCGCAGTAAATATGTAGAGGATTTAAAGTTACTTAAATTAAATAACGTTGTCTTTCATAGAAATATTCCTAATGACAAAGTTATTGAGTTATTATCGCAAAGTCATTTTCAATTAATGGCGACATTACATGATACTTATGGCTTTAGTATCATCGAAGGTTTTTCTGTTGCAACTCCTGCAATTACGACAAATGTATGCGCCTTACCAGAGTTTGTTCGTAATGGTGAAAATGGCTATATTTTAGAGTTGCCAATTAATGAAATTAGGCACTGGAGCAATTGGCTACATGGAGAGAAAACTAAAACTGATGAATATTGGGAGATTGTCGATAGCACTTATGACTATTTAGCAGAACAAGCATTGCAACAAATCATGCAATTTCTTGATAGAAGTGATAAACGAGAACATTACGAATTTTTAAGTGCAGGAGCATTAGCTCAAGCGCAACTTGTACATAACTCCGAAAAGCAAAATGAGTTATTTGATAATCTCTATGCGGCTGCGGCGGTGGGAATATAAAAAATTAAAAGCAATCTTAATCAGTTATTCGGTTATTGACTGACTGTAAATTAAGGCAACAGTAGCTTAGTAAAGTTAATGAAAATTAATTTTTATCAGGTTATTATCAAAATAGAAAAATTACTTAATAAAAATCATGGATAATTATCCTTTAATTTCTGTAGTTATCCCGACTTATGGTAGAGAGGAAGCTTTACGAGATAGCATTGTAGATGTCCTGAAACAGGATTATCCCAATTTTGAAGTTTTAGTAATAGACCAAACTCCAACGCACCAGCCAGAAATTCAAGCCTACCTAGAAGAGATGGCAGATGTAGGTAAAATTAAATGGTTGCGATTAGATTGGGCAAGTTTACCAGGAGCGCGAAATTATGCTGTGCGACGGTCTTGTGGTGAAATAATATTATTTATTGATGATGATGTTCAGCTAACCCCAGAATTGTTAGCAGCCCATGCGAAAAATTATTTGCAAAATCCAGAAGTGGGGGCTGTCGCCGGACGGGTGTTTGACAGAATGAAATTAGGTGATTCTGGAGGAGATTTACAGATTGAATATCTGCCTCCCGAAGCTATGGACCCAGGAATTGCTTGGTATCATATTGATTTAGTACATACCACCAAACCTCAGCAAGTACTGACAGCCAGGGGTTGTAATATGTCATTTCGCCGCGAAATATTTACTAAGTACGGATTGAGGTTTGATGAGAGGTTTCGCGGTAGTGCAGTGCGCGAAGAGTCAGATTTTTGTTTGCGGGTGAGACAGACGGGGTATAAGATTTGGTACGACCCAGAAGCCCATTTGGTGCATTTAGGCGAAGAAACAGGGGGTTGTCATGATATTAGTATGCGATCGCTAAAATATCAACTCACCTTTTATCACAACCATTTCCTACTAGGGCTGAAAAACCTGACTGCGACTCAAGCTTTACGCCTATACGGTCGTTTATTTGACTGTCATGTTCTGGGACGACCACCTTGCCATAAAAGTGGTTCCCCCATCAAAATTGCCACTCGCGGTATTTTCTACATTTTGGGTTTTTTCAAAGCCTTGGGTACTGTCATCCAATCACTATGGAATGATGGTCAAATTTACAGTCGATTGGATAAACAAGTTTAGTTATTAGTCATTTGTCATTTGTCATTGGTCATTGGTCATTAGTCATTAGTGAATAACAAAGGATAAATGAAAATCTTAGTTGCTAGTCATACTTATATCGTAGACCTAAACTGTGAGAAGTTACGCGCTTTATCTCAACTAGAACCTGACATTGAAGTGACAGTTGTAGTGCCAAAGCGTTGGAAACCAGGCGGTGTACAAAACAGAATTATTGAAACAGAATACCGTGATGAAGGCAGATTTAGAATAGTTCCAGTTTCTAATTTTAGTCAAAATCATCAGGGGCTTCTTACTTTTGGCGCTGATTTGATATCTTTATTAAAACAATTCCGCCCGCAAATCATCCAAGTAGAACAAGGGTCTAGAGCCTTGGCTTATACTCAGATGATTACCTTAAATCAGCTCTTAGGACTCAAGGCAAAAAATGTGTTTTTTACTTGGTGGAATCTTCCTTACCAACTGAAACTACCAATTTCTTTATTAGAAAAATATAACCTCAACCACAGCCACGGCATTATCTCTGGCAATCAGGATGGAGCAGAAGTTTTGCGACAACGGGGATATACAGGAGCAATTAAAGTCATGCCGCAACTGGGCGTAGATGAAAGTTTATTTACTCCCAAAGCTCAACCAGAGTTAGCAGCTAAATTTGGTATTCATAAAGAGGATTTTGTAGTAGGTTTTGTAGGGCGATTTGTCCAAGAAAAGGGTTTATTAACGCTTTTGCAAGCTTTAATTGCATTGAAAAATAAACCTTGGAAATTACTACTACTGGGGCGAGGAGAGTTGCAGACTGAATTACTCAAAATCGCGGCAGAAAACAATATTAAAGAACGGTTAATTTTAATCGAAAGTGTTCCTCATGATGAGGTTGTAAGCTATATAAATTTAATGAGTACTTTAGTATTACCTTCAGAAACAACTTACAAGTTTAAAACCTTAACTTCTGCTGGCTGGAAAGAGCAATTTGGTCATGTGCTAATTGAAGCGATGGCTTGCCAAGTTCCTGTGATTGGTTCTGATTCAGGTGAAATTCCCTATGTAATTGGTGATGCTGGCTTAGTATTTCCTGAAGGTGATGTTCAAGCTTTTGCTAATTGCTTAGTTCAATTAATGGATAAACCAGATTTTGCTCATAATCTCGGTGAAATGGGTTATCAAAAAGCAATGGTTCAATATACAAATAAAGCTTTGGCGAAACAGCAATTAGAGTTTTATCAAGAGTTGGTCATTAGTCAGTAGTCATTGGTCATTAGTGAAGAATAAAGGATAAAAGATAAATGACAAATGACAAAAAAATGAAAATATTACAAATAGTTCCCTCAATTTCTCTGATTTACGGTGGCCCCAGTCAAATGGTACTAGGGCTAGCTCCGGCGTTAGTAAAAGAGGGGGTGGAAGTTACAATTCTCACAACTGATAGTAATGGCGATAATGGTCAAACACCTTTAGATGTTCCTTTAAATCGCCCAATTAAACAAGATGGCTATGAAATAATTTACTTTCATTGTGCGCCGTTTCGTCGCTACAAATTTTCCCTTGATTTATTAAACTGGCTAAAACTTCACGCTCACGAGTTTGACATAGCACATATCCATGCTCTATTCTCCCCAATAATTAGCGCTGCTGCTATTGTGTGTCGTCAGCAAAAGCTACCTTATATTTTCCGTCCTTTGGGTACTCTCGATCCGGCTGATTTACAGAAGAAAAAGCAATTAAAACAGCTTTATGTTGCAATTATAGAACGTCAAAATTTAGCTGGTGCGGCAGCAATTCATTTTACTAGCGAGCAAGAAGCTAAAATATCAGAAAGATTTGGGGTATCTACGCCAGATTTGGTGATTCCCTTGGGTGTGATTCCCCGTCAATCTTCTATTAAAAATGTATGTAATCAGCTAGAAATACCAAAGGATGTGCCTTTGATGCTGTTTATGTCACGAATTGACCCCAAAAAAGGGTTAAATTTGTTGATTCCGGCGCTAGAGAAGCTGTTAGCGGTTGGTTATAAGTTTCATTTTGTCTTAGCTGGTACTAATCCTCAAGATCCAGATTACGAACAAAAGATAATATCCCAAATTCAAAATTCACCACTGCGATCGCACACTACAATTACAGGCTTTGTCACTGGTGAACTCAAAGTCAGTTTACTACAAGCTGCTGATTTATTTGTCTTGCCTTCTTACTACGAAAATTTTGGGATTGCTGTAGCTGAAGCGATGGTTGCAGGTGTACCCGTAGTCATTTCTGACCAAGTGCATATTTGTCAACAAATACGTGATAGTGAGTCGGGTTGGGTAGGCGCAACAGATGTCCAAGCACTGTTAGAGTTACTGCAAGAGGCTTTGGAAAATCCCGCAGAACGACAACGTCGAGGATTAAATGCCCAAAAGTACGCCTTAGAAAATTTTAGCTGGGATGCGATCGCAAGGCAAACAATCCAAGCCTACCAAAAAATTCTGGCAATTTAACCCAACGCAGACAACAGCAATTTTTGCCAAATAGGTGCGAGAATTGCTTTGACAACGATATCCGCAATCACAAAACCAATCCCAATTAACATATAAGTTTTCGGAAAGGGATACTTCGGAACTTCGCCTCTGATGCGAGTTACTAAATTTAATCCTAATGCAGCTAAAGCTACCCCAGTGGCAATAAACCCGATTATCCGCAGAAGTGACCAAGGATACCACCCTAAAATAGCTGCTAACCAAGGTTTAGCACTAACTTTTACCAATTCAGCAACATAAAAATTCATGTAGTTCAGCATCCAAGTGCCAAATATTAATGCCACGCTACTAATAGTGGCAACGCAGAGAATACAAAAAATCCCGTAGTGCAATAAATGGTTTGGTAAAAATAAATTGAGTGAACCTTCCATACCTTCTCCCGTGCGAATCCAGTGAAACATCTCTGTAGTGTATGACTGTCCACGAAGGATGACTTTTGCTGCTGTTTCTGGTGCGATCGCAGTTGCTACAATTACAGCAATACTCTGCAAAACTCCCCACAATAACATCCACCAAAAAGCACTTTTATATTCTTGACGACGCACTTGTAACAAGAAAATGGGATAGGGAACAGCAGTACCTAAAATCGGCATCAACCAAGGAAGTCCAAAAACAAAACTTGCAGTTGTGCTGAGGATAACACCAATAACCAAAAGGATTACTATCATCATTAATTCAAAATTCAAAAATAATAAATATATTTGTAACCTTTATTCTCATTACTTGTTTTGTGACAATTAAATTTGTCATAGCTTATAAATTTCTCATAATATTGCATCGATGCGAAGAAAAATTATCGGAATTTTGCAATAATGTGGAAATGTTGCAACTCAATAAGCCAGACGTGCAATAGCTTATAGTTAGCTATCGCCCTGATATTTGCAATCTTCTATGTAAAGAAAAACCTATAGATAAAAATAATAAACTAAAGCATATATGTGTACTTTAGTCAATAGTTTTTACCTCCTTTTAATCACTGATCTGAGAGCGCTGACAACCTAAAATTTTGTTTCAAACTGCTAAAGTCCGATTGGGAAATCGGGGTTTTATGTCATGATGACATACTAGAATATATATGCCTTTCTAACTACAGGGAATCTCACATGGCTCTCCGTCTAGGTGACACAGTACCCAACTTTACGCAAGCCTCAACACACGGCGACATCGATTTTTACCAATGGGCAGGTGACAGCTGGGTTGTGCTGTTCTCTCACCCTGCTGATTTTACACCTGTTTGTACAACAGAACTTGGCACAGTTGCCAAGCTAAAACCAGAATTTGACAAGCGCAATGTCAAAGCGATCGCACTCAGCGTTGATGACGTAGAATCTCACAAAGGCTGGGTGGGAGACATTGAAGAAACTCAAAGCACCACCCTTAACTACCCAATTTTGGCGGATGCAGATCGCAAAGTTTCTGAGCTTTACGACATGATCCACCCCAATGCTAATGCGTCAGTGACAGTGCGATCGGTGTTCGTGATTGACCCCAATAAAAAACTCCGCCTAAGTTTCACCTATCCTCCCAGCACGGGACGTAACTTTGATGAACTTTTGCGGGTAATTGATTCTCTGCAATTGACTGATAATTACAGCGTGGCGACACCAGCTGACTGGAAAGATGGAGAGGATGTTGTAATTGTCCCCTCACTCAAAGATCCAGAAGTACTTAAAGAGAAATTCCCCAAAGGTTACGAGGAAATCAAACCCTATTTGCGGATGACTCCTCAGCCTAACAAGTAAATCTGAGAATGATTTCGGATAAAAAGCAAAGACGCAAAGATATAACTTTGCGTCTTTGTTTATTTGGGTGAGAATATAGTCAGTGGGCTAGGCATCCGAACCTGGAGGAAATCCCGATGTTTTCATCTCCTTTGGTTTTGCAAATTCCGTCATCAATGCAAATGACAGACGAACAATTTTTTGATTTCTGTCAGATGAATCGAGACTTACGCATTGAGCGAAATAAATTTGGAGAGATATCAATTATACCGCCTACAGGTGGTACAACAGGCAACCGTGGAGGCAACATCTTTGGACAATTGTGGGTGTGGTCGGAACAAGATAGTACAGGTATAACTTTTGACTCTAGTACTGGATTTAAACTATCAACAGGTGCAAACAGATCGCCAGATGCTTCTTGGATTAAGCTAGAACGGTGGAATTCTCTGTCTCCAAAACAACAAGAAAAGTTTGTACCTATTTGTCCAGATTTTGTAGTTGAACTCAAATCTCCCAGCGACAACCTCCAGACTTTGAAAGAAAAAATGGAAGAATATATGAATGAGCCAGGAATACAGTTAGGCTGGTTGATTGACCGTAAGCAGCATAAAGTCTATATTTATCGTCCTGGATTGTCAGAGGAATGTTTAGATAATCCTGCCACTGTAAGCGGCGAGTCGGTATTGCCTGGGTTTTTTTTGAATATGAGTAAAGTTTGGTAAGAAAATTTTATTTAAATTTAGGCTGGCGACGATACAGCAATTTAAATTGGGAAATTGGTGTGACATCTAAGGGTAATTGAATAGTAAAAGTGCTAAGCTAATCGTCATTTAAATTGCATCATTTTCAGGTAATAAAAGCTACAAACCATCTCCCTTGCTCCCTGCCCCCTGCCCCCTGCGATCTCAATGTGCAAATTAAATGCTTAACAGCTTAATATATGAGAAGTGATTACTTTAATATATGAGAAGTGATTACTACAGATATGTTGTTAGCCAAGGGAAAAATTCTGTGGTTGAGGCTTTCCCGTCAGCTGCTTCGACCAAGGCGCTTGGCTTTCGTTGAAGCTTGCATAATTGGTTTAGTTTCTGGGCTAGCAGCAGTTCTGCTAGGACAGGCGGTAGACTGGGCGGGAGCATGGCGAGTACATCTTTCTTACATCTGGCCTGCTTACTTGGTACTACCAGGCATTGGACTGGTAGGGGGAATCTTAGCTGGTTGGCTAGTAGAGCGCTTCGCACCTGAAGCATCAGGTAGTGGGATGTCTGAAGTGAAAGCGGTATTGGCTCGTGTGCCGATGCCATTAAATCTGCGAATCGCTTTGGTCAAGCTGGTCAGCGCTACACTAGTTCTGGGTTCTGGAATGCCTTTAGGACGGGAAGGGCCAACTGTCCAAATTGGGGCAGCTTTGGCAAATCAACTTAGTAACTGGGTACCGACTTCACCAGAGCATCGCCGCCAACTGATCGCCGCCGGAGCCGGGGCTGGATTAGCAGCGGCTTTTAATGCACCGATCGCCGGTGTGCTGTTTGTAGTGGAAGAATTACTCCAAGATGTGTCAGGTATCACTCTTGGCACTGCGATTTTGGCTTCTTTCATCGCTTCAGTCATCTCCAGACTGTATGGTAGTCACAGCTTGGATCTGAATCATCTGGATTTAGGATTTTCACATACCACTTTCTTCGCTCAGGAAATCCCTTTCTACTTGATTTTAGGGGTGCTGGCTGGGCTAATAGGCATTCTGTTTAATAAAAGTATTCTTGCAAGTCTGGCAATTAATCGGCGTTTCCTCAACCTGAGTTTACCCTGGCGAATTGGAATTGTGGGGTTAGTGACTGGTGTTGCGATCGCTCTGTTACCTGTCACCTTTCGCAATAATGCTGGGCTGAGAGAAATTTTGCTTGTAGGTAGTGGTAATTGGCTATTTGCAGCGATCGCTCTTTTAGTCCAATTTACCCTAATTATTTTAACCTACGGCTCAGGAGCGCCAGGGGGTTTGCTGGTTCCCACATTGGTCTTGGGTGCTGCCCTTGGCTATTTGGTTGGTGCTGTCGAACAGAGTTTGCTGGGAATGAGTGCTGCAACAACCTACGCTCATGTGGGGATGGCTGCACTTTTTAGCGCCGTCTCTAAAGTGCCGATTACAGCAGTCGTCATTGTGTTTGAGATGACGACAGATTTCAATCTGGTGCTACCGTTAATGATTGTATCTGTGATTGCTTATTTAGTAGCAGAAAAAATTGACCCGCGATCGCTCTATGACCTTCTACTAGAGTAGAAAGGGATTCACATTACAAAAGAGCCAGGCACAGAGGGAATTTTAGCACAAATAACTGCCGCAGATGTGATGCAGCGACGTGTCGAAACCCTATCTAGCCAGATGAGTATTGATGAGGCAGTGCAGGCATTTTCCGACTCTCACCATCGCAACTTCCCAATTTTAGAAAAAGGTAAAGTTGTTGGCATTATCACTCAGAAAGATTTAGTTAATCTTGCCTCGCAACAGTTAAGTGGAAATACAACTATCAACAAGATTATGACACCAGAGCCAGTAACAGCGAGTCCCACAGCGACGCTGGCTTATGTGCTGCATATACTTAATCGTTATCACCTAAGTTGCTTGCCTGTTACAGAAGGTCGGAAGCTAGTAGGAATTATTACTCGTAGTGATATTATCCGTGTAGAAGCAGAGAGGTTGAGTGGTAATACCCAACAGATAGAATCGAAATCAGCACCTTCTTATGTGATTTACCAAACTCGCGCTCCAGCTACAGGCAAAGGAAGGTTACTAGTACCACTTTCGCATCCACAGACAGCCGAGACTTTATTGGAAATGGCTGGGGCGATCGCTAGAGCTAACAATTACGAAATAGAATGCCTACAAGTAATTATTGTTCCATCTAACCGTATCCCATCTGAAACACCAGTACAAATTACCAAAAGCCTTGAGCTTTTACAGAAAGCAATACTGTTAGGAGAGAAGTGGCGGATTCCCGTTCACACCCAGATTCGAGTTACCCATAATGTCGCTGGAGCAATTTTGGAGACTGTCAAAGATCGACACATTGATTTGGTATTAATGGGATGGAAAGGCACTACATCAACTCCTGGTAGAGTTTTCAGCCGAGTGGTAGATACCATAATTCGACAGGCAGGTTGTGATGTTGTCTTGGCTAAATTGGATGATAAAAGAGCTTTTGACCGTTGGTTGCTGCCAATGGCAGGTGGCCCTAACTCCAGCCAAGCAATTCGGTTATTACCTGCTCTTGCTTCCTTAAGTAAATCCCCCCAAATCAATCTATGTCAAATATTCCAGCCTACTAAGTCTCTACCTGACACAACATTACTAGATAAATCTGTTCACTTTCTCCAACGCCGAGTTAAAGGTAAAGTGGTGGCGACTCCAGTCCAAGCCAATTCTGTTTCTGAGGCTGTACTTGAATGCGCCCAGCAAGACAATAGTGATGCTATTGTTTTGGGAGCTAGCCGTGAAAGTCTACTACAACAGGTAATTCAAGGAAATATTGCAGAAAATATTTCTCGCAAGAGTAATTGCACAGTTATTATGGTCAAAACTTAATTACGTAGGTGCAAGCTTACACATAAGAAATTACGCATTAGTTTTGACTTTCATCGGCGAGTATACAGTAAAGGTTGCACCTTAATTAGGGCAGCTATGAGCAATAATACTGCTCCAGTTAATGCACTCGTCCAGTTTTTCAAATCTGTTACCCTAGTACCCACCCTTGATAACTAACGCTTATTTAGCAAACAATCTGACTCCAGAACCAGTGATTTGTTTGGCGATCGCACTAATTTTTTGAGTCCATGAATGATCTGGATACCGCAAACAGAAAATTCCACCACTCCCTAATTCAAACATCTCTTCACAAACAGGGAGTATTCCAGCCACAGGGGTTTTGTAGGTATTCTCCACTCGTTTCCCTAACTCTTTGAAATCTAAAGATGGCAGAGCTTTGTTGATCACTATTAGCATTTTAGGTACTTCTAGCTTACGAGCAACATCTATCGCTACTGCTGTACCTTGATAATCCTGTTTATCTGGACGGAGAATCAGCACCAAGACATCAGAAAGAATAATAGATAGCAATGTTTCTTCGTTAATGCCAGGATGAGTATCGATCAACAGATAGTCAAGTTTTAAACGACGAACTAAATTATGTAAACCATCATTCAGCCGGCGTGCGTCATAGCCCTCGCGCAAGATTCGAGAAATGTCACTCATCTTAATGCTGGAAGGAATTAGATGAACACTTCCCTGGCGACCAAAAAATGTTTGTTTTTGTTTGAGAATGGCGCTAACGTCATAAACTGCTTCTTCAATTTGACAACGACCCCAAAGATAATCGTTCAAGGTGTAGCGGATTCGTTCTTGTTCAAGACCAAATAGAACGTGGATTCCAGGAGATTGGATATCTGTATCAACTATCCCAACTCGCTTTCCAGAACGAGCGATTAGGGCAGCAAGATTACTCGTGACATTTGACTTACCAGTTCCGCCTCGAAATGAGTGAATGGAAATAATTTCAGACATAATAAATCCTCAATACTAATTTTTAATTCGTAATTATTAATTATTAATTTGGAGCATTTCGTTTATTTCTGATTTCTTTTGCCTCCTCCTGCAATTTTTGGAATGTTTTTGATTCAGCAATTTCTGCAACTTCACGCGCACGTTTAGCTTCATCAACTTCTATACGCAGTGTATGCAACTGTTGTCTGAATTGTTGTTCACGGGCAGAAATTTCATGCACCATGCGTTGAAAAACTCGTCCTAATTGTCCTAACTCATCATGACGTTGCACAATCGATGTTAGCTTTTCACGATCGTACTCTTGTGCTTCTTCGACACTAATTTCATTCATACTAATTTTCTGAGCAAGTTGAGCCATTGGTTTAAGCGGTTGTAGTACATTTCGCTTTAACAAATAATTAATGAGCAAAATCATGATGGCGAAGATCGTAATAAATAAGCTAATGAATAGAACAAAAGCACGATGAGCATCCTCAAAGACTTGCTTGGCAGGAATATAAATAATTTGTGTGCCTAAAATTTCATTGAGTTTCCACCCAAAGCCATTTTCTGAACCATAACTAGCAATCTGACTTTTGGGAGCAACTTCAGGAGTGCTATGACAGCGTAGACACGTTGGATTATTAATGGAAAATGGACGAGCGTTATAAAACATTTTCTCGTCATAAGATTGATGAAAACCGGATATGTTTTTCAACCCTGGCTCCTTGCGAAATCGTTCGATAAGTTCCGTTTCAAATACATCTGCTTTATCTCGTAAGTTAGTCGGGTTTAGGTTGGCATCTTTGTATAAAAAATCTTTAAACTCTTCGTTTTTCCGAAGATTATCAAACACTTCTCTTACTGCAAAGCTGGGAACAACTTCAGGGATAAATGTGGCTTGAGTGTCCAGCATAGGTGTCAGAATAGGATTGATACGCGTGTGTGTATAGTTCCTCACTGAGTTCATAGTTTCTGCAATAACTTGGCTACGATAAGCGATTTCGGCTTCTGCTTTTTGCTCAAGTGCATGAGATAAAGCAAAACCACTAACCGCGATCGCACCGATGAACACCAGTAATAAAAGTAAAGTAAATTTAGTTGCTAATTTGAATCTATTAAACATTGTTGTTTGAGTTTTTATTTACAACATTGCTAGAAACTGATAACTATAATTTCTTAATTTAGTTTAGTTAGTGATGGATGTAAAATACTCTCATTTATTAGGATTAATCCTAGTTTTGCATTCATGCTTCTACGTTTAGTCATACTACGATATTGCAGTGAAATGCCACATCTGCAAGCAAATCCATGACTTTTGTAGTAACTAGCTTGGTTAGCCTATGACGAAAGTCTTACCTATTGCCCAATACCATATAGCGAAAGTCAGACCACATCTACTTACTTCGCTTAGGTAAAATCCTAGACGTTTTTCAGATGTACATAACTAAGTTGATTTCGTATTCTAGAGACATCAAGCGAGGGAAGCGGTAAGCGACTAACCAGCAAATCACTCTTTCTGCTTGATACAACACACATTACACATTAAGGAAAAAACATCATGTCTGACAACATTCAACCCGTAGAATTATCTGCTGAAGAATTGGACAACGTAGCTGGTGGTGCTTTTAGCTTCGTCGATGCTGACAACTACAACGCAATTGATCAGCAAGCGGGTGCAACTGTTCTCGGTGCTAATGGCGGTATTAGTTCTTTGAACACTCAGCAAACTGCTGTATCTCATCAAAGTTTGCACGAAATCAAAGCAACTGGCTTGTTTCCTTCCACTCTCGAGAATTAGTAACAGAACACTAATTACACAGAGCAGAATTCAATAAAGCGTTCTGCTTGATAGAACACACATTAAACACATTACACATTAAGGAGAAAACATCATGTCTGACAACATTCAACCCATAGAATTATCTTCTGAAGAATTGGACAACGTAGCTGGTGGTGCTTTTAGCTTCGTCGATGCTGACAACTACAACGCAATTGATCAGCAAGCGGGTGCAACTGTTCTCGGTGCTAATGGCGGTATTAGTTC
>NZ_JAAGOG010000123.1:0-26060 GCF_010747425.1 Nostoc sp. UIC 10630 | reverse complement strand
GGCAGGGGGGGCAAGGGAGGCAGGGGGAGCAAGGGAGGATGAATTTTCATCGGTATCTTCTGCTTTTGCCTGTTCGTAGCCGCCGCCTAACAAAGCGCGATATAACGGGAGTTCAAACAGTTTCCGCATGACGCTTCTGGAGCGTTGTAAGTCTTCTACTGTCTCAAATAAGGGGACAACTTGAATGGTTCCCACGGCTAAGGCGGGGTCAAAAAGTCTGGCTTCTTTGGCTAACAGTAGTACTTCTAGCACGTCGCTCACGTCGCGGCACATGCTGATAATGTAAGTTTGGCAAATATTTAGACCAAATTCTTGTTGGAGCGATCGCACGACGCGAAAAGTTTCAATTACATCGTTGGTTTTTTCAGAAAATGGCAATTCTGCTGGAATTAACGGCCGGCGGGTTTGCAGTTCTCCTGTGAGCCAAGCTACTCTTTGCTCCTCAGATAGTTCGTTGTAAGGTTGAGGTAATATTTGCAGGTATTGTAGAATCTCATTCAGCGCATCAGCGTGGCGGGATGATTCTTGACGGATATCTAGCTGTGTCAAGTTAAAACCAAAAATTTCTACCTGACAGATAAGATTTTCTAAATCTCGACAGCTTAAACCTGTTTCTGTCAAGTTACGCTGAATCATCCGCAGTTCAGCTAAAAAATCGTCTCCCGAACGATACAGGGGACTATCTTGATTTTTTGGCGTTTCCCGATTGTACAAAGCTAGATTGCGATCGCGAGTATTTTCTAGCCGTTTTAATACATAAGCGAGTTTCAGCCGATAGGGTTCTTGCCGATAACGCAGCGCCAGTGCATCATATACCTCACTCAACTGGGACTGATCTAACTCTAGAGATTCCAGCAAATCTGGTAAGACATCACTCCAGTGCATCGACACACTCAACAATTCAATCAGATTTTTCACTGACTGAATATATCTCCCCAGTACCATTTTGCGCTGATAACAAGCTGTTTGCCAGGTGACTTCTGGTGTAACTGACGGATTCCCATCCCTGTCTGAGCCTACCCAAGAACCAAAAGAGCAAAAGTTTTTACTTGGTGGTTCTAGCCAAGGAAAGGTATTGGATAGTGTATGTTTAAAACGTTTATAAAGTTGAGGAATGCCATCAAATAAAACTTCTTGGAAGTAGTGTAGGGCATAATCTACTTCATCTAGCACAGTCGGTTTGAACTGGTGAAGTTCGTCGGTGCGCCACCAAAGGCGAATTTCTTCAAGCAATTGTTCGCGGACATCTGCTGCTTCCCAAGCATATCCGCCACCTGTACCACCAGCATGGTTTTCTAAGGTATCCAGTTTTTGCAAGAGTTGTACCACCTGTCGCTGCTTATCCCGGATGGTATGACGAACAATTTCCGTCGGGTGCGCTGTGAAAACTAAGCGCACATCCAGATGAGCAATAAGACGTTGAATCTGCTGGGGTGGTACATTCTGTTTGAATAAATAGGGAAACAAAGCAGCGAAAGTCCCTTTTGGTTTCACTTGCGCTTTTTCGAGATAATTCTTTGCCAGCAATTCTGCTGCTATTCCCTTGCTAACAGGCGCATCATCTTCTCTTTGATTGGACGAGTAATTGACATTAGATGCTCTTTCTGCATCTGTAGGCTCTGTTTCTGCCTCATAGCGACTCAGTTGCTGCCTTTGCTCGTATTCCTGCTCTATGATGTTAATCAGCTGAAAATACAGAGCGAAAGCACGAGCCGCGCGGATTGCTTCGTTGATATTTAGTTGTTCAATTAATTTGACGGCTGAGGATGCTTGGTCATTTGTTGCCTGTCCTTCTGGCGAACACAAATCGCGCAACTGCCGCAACAGGTCTACCATGTTTTGACCGCATTCTTGCCGGAGAACAGACTCCCACAATTCTTCCACTACCTGGAGACGATGACGCAAAAATAATTCCGACACCGGGTATATATCCGCAGTTTGAGACGAAGAGTATAAAAGGGAACCCATATTCTCTATCTTGTAAAGCTAATTACTGTTGACGCTTCTAGGTTTTCTACTGAATGCTCATCGGGTTATTCCTGAGCAAATAATTATTTGGTGTATATTTTCTAAGTTTGATTAGTTTCGCGCTCCTCTGGGAAGTCGAGAATGGGTAGGCGATCGCCTCGAAACAATTCTTCACTGGCTTCCCCTATGCTTTCTAGTGCCCTTACGGTGGTTTTTCCGGTAATGAGCAGCAGTAATATAGACGCTGTACCTATTTGTAGAAGGAACGATTGGGGAATGGTAAATAAATCGAGATGGGATGGTGGGTTAGTTGAGGGTTCTTGGTTGGCAGGAGGCATTGCTAATTTTTGGTTATGGGAATATGAGTAGAGACGTAGAGACGCGATTCATCACGTCTGTACAGGAGTTAAGAGTTAGGAATTAGGATAACTCCAACAATCGAGGGATGGAGTTGAAATGAGATAAGCTTGTTGGTTATTTCACCTATTAGGAGCGTTAGCGCAATGAAACGCAAGTCTAGCTTTAAAGGACAAGTCATCAGTCAGTCATATAGAATTATTCTGACTCCTGGCTCCTGTATGCGATTAATCGCGTCTCTCCTAACTCCTAACTTCTGATTTATGACTCCCTATTAGTAAAATAAACGCAAAACTCAATATTAGTCAGACTTACAACCTGTACAAGACTATCTTGGCCGATTTTGTAAGCTACGAAGGTAACAAAATTGTTAAAAAAAAACGTCAGAGTGTGATAGACCTATGGTTCTAGTTTACAAGTGCAGGCACTATCCCCCAACCATCGCTTCCTGTAAAGTTAACTTCCCATGAAAACAGTATTACCAGATCGCCAGCAATCCTTAGTGCAATGGGTAAGCCAAGCCACAGGGATTAACACTTTCGGGGTGAAAGTCCGGTTACGGGGAAATGACCTTCATATTCTTTGTGAAGGTACAGAATGTCCGCAGCGTTGGCGTACTTTGTCTGATTTGCTGCAAGCATTACAGCAAACAAACTTAGATATTCTCACAAGCAGCGAACAAACCTCAATATATCAAGTATTTGTCTATGGCCGAAGAAAAGGGGAACAGCGCCCCAAATGGTGCCATCGGGTTTACTTGAATCAAATAGATAAGCATCTGGAGCAAGTGGAGCAAGCCTTGCTCGCAGATTCGGAAAAATCAAAACAGTCGGGTGGGGCGCTAATTGTCTCTAACGAAAGTTTGGCACGCCAAGGAAACCCAGAGGCGATCGCTAGATATCTCAGCGAAACTCTGAGTACGTTAGGTGTATCGGTACAGGCAAAGATTAAGCCATATCAGCCAAAGAACTCTCAGCCGGAAGAAAACCGCCTGTGGATATTTTGCCAGTCGAGCTATAGCCCTGATGCTTCATTGCTTGCAGAACCAATAGCAGAGAAGTTGCGTTATCTCAAGCTTTCCGGCTACCAAGATGCCGTAATTGTTTCCCAGGTGAGCGGCGAAACTGCCCCTGATTGGTTACTGCGTGTCGATTTGACCCCATCAGAGGTAATGCTGAAAGAATGGGCGCGTTGGGGTGATATCCAAGCGATCGCTCGGCTATTAACTGAAGTATTGTCAGGATTAAAAGTTGCTGTCCAAGCTTCTCTGAAAGAATCAACTCTACATATCTTTTGTACGCCAGCTTTTGATCCTTTAGGAACTGCGCCAATCCCAGACAAGGCAGTGTGCTTAGAGGCAATTGTACCCCAGTTAGAAGCGATCGCACCTCAAGGCATTCTCGCCGCCACCATCTACGGACAAAAAGCAGGCGACAAGCAACCCACTTGGATTGATTGGCTAGCTTTACCCGCCACAACCTATCCCGCCTTTGCCACATCACCACTAGATTTAGCTAATACAGGCGATGAACCAGCCATCACATTTTTACTGGAGCGTTTACTCAATCCTGACCTAGATTGGCGTTTATTGACAGGTGGAATTCGCGTCCTCTTACTGAACAAAAATGATTTACTGCACATCATGTGTGATGCGCCTGTTTGTCCAGGTCGTCAACAAGTAGCAAGTAAAATTACGCAGTTTATCCGCCATTTGAAAATTCCCGGTATTATGGGAATACGTATATACGGTCGCCGGGCTGGGAATAAAGAACCTTTTTGGCACTATGGCGTTGATCTTGAACATCGCCAACGTTTAGTACCAGAAGCAACACCAGAATTCGCTGCCACTTCTAAATACGTAGATGATTTAATACCCTCTGAGACTAGTGAACCAATTTTGCGCCCAGACTTAACAACAGAAGAAGTTCAAAGTTTTGTAACAGAAGTAGCGCGAGATTGGATAGCAACGGCGAGTGCAACCGCGAAAAAGTTCCTGTTAAAAAGCCAGCTATTTACCGAAAGCCACCAGTTAGCAGAAGAAAATCCTGACGATCAAGGGCTTAAAATTGCTCTAGTTTGGGGGACATTGGGATTATTACTGACTCTCCAAACTGATTGGGTATTGGGTCGAATTACTGCACAGACTAAACCGAGTTTGCCAAAAGTCGCCAGTGTCTTACCTTCATCATCTGGACAAAAGGCATCTTTAACATCTGAAAAAACTCAGAGTGAGAAACCGGTATTTTTTAGCAGCACTTCTAAAACAAAATCTCCTGCAAATCAGAGTTCTGTATTTAATGCTTCTGAGTTTACTCAAAGTGATGATACTTCGGCAAAGAATTTGGCAGCCGCACCATTGAAAGAAAAAGCAACCGCAACAGCTATTCTTTTAGCAGCGCGATCGCAGATGCCAAGTTTCAATGTCAGGCAGTTAGATGAGCAGCTAGCACTGTATAAACAGCGTTTAGCGAGAACTGGTACACCGCCCGATGTGTTAATTATTGGCTCCTCCCGCGCCCTCAGAGGAGTAGACCCAGCAGAACTTTCTAAAGCTTTAGCGACTCAGGGCTATCCCAATATTGACGTGTTTAACTTTGGAATCAACGGTGCTACTGCACAAGTTGTAGACTTTGTGCTTCGTCACGTGCTGGAACCATCAGAACTGCCTAAAATAATTCTTTGGGCGGATGGGGCCCGTGCTTTCAATGGTGGGCGTGAAGACATCACCTTTAAATCCATTGCTGCATCAGCTGGTTATAAGCAAGCATTTCAAAAAAACCCCAAAATAGCAAATAGTAGCGAATCGCCCGAAAATCAGGAAAGTTCGCCAGAAGAGAAGGTAAAAGAAGAAAAACAGGAGATTAGCACATATCAAGCTGTCAATGATTCTTTAAATCAGGGTCTAGCATCTCTTTCTGCTAGCTATCAAAACCGCGACCAAATTAAAGGCTTATTGCAAAAACAATTGCTTATATTTGGTCATAATCAGACAGTTGCATCACAAAAACAGCTAACAGACGGAACTTCAGATGAGAGTGCTTCCCAGCAAGCAGTTGATTTTGATGGCTTTCTACCTTTGTCTATTCGCTTCAATCCTGCTAGATACTATCAAAAACATTCTAGAGTTCCCGGAAATTACGACAACGACTATAAATTTTTCCAAGTAGAAGGACAGCAAGATGCTGCTCTTCAAGAAGTGCTTCAGTTTACCCAGTCTCAGAAAATTTCCTTAGTGTTTGTCAATATGCCTCTCACGGCAGATTATTTAGATCCAGTGCGTAGACAATATGAGCAACAATTTCAGCAATATATGTTGCGTCTAGCTACTAATCCCAACTTTATTTATCGGGATCTGAGCCAAAAGTGGCCCAAAGCACATGACTACTTCTCCGATCCCAGCCACCTCAACCGCTTTGGAGCATACGAAGTCTCCAAAAAGCTGGCTAATGACCCGATGATTCCTTGGCCAGTGAAGTAGGGACAAGGGGAATCGGGAATGGGGAATGGGGAGGCAGGGGGAGAATTCGTAACTCCTAACTCTTCACTTGGAACTGTTTTGCCCAATGACAAATGACAATTGACAAATAACAAATGACTAAAAAATGAACTTTATATCAATTTTCTATGGTCTTTTCTTGTTGAGTGTTTTAGGAATTTACTGGTCTTTAGCACAACAGAAATTACGATTATGGACGCTGCTAATTGCTAGTTTGGTTTTCTACGCATCTTTGCATATCCAATACATACCATTGCTATTAGCATTGACGTTTATCAATTTTCGTTTGGGGCTAGAGATTGGGAAAAATACATCACCAGGAAAACATTCTCTTGATTGGCAAATTTCTAATGAAGAGTGGCAATTTGCCCAAGGTGACTGGAATCGCCGTCGTCTAAAAGTTTTGTGGCTGGGTATAGCTCTAAATGTTTTACTATTATTAGCTTTTAAGTATCTAACCCCTCTATTTAAGTTTGTTTTCAATATCCAAGCAAACTCACCAGATAGCTCTTTTAAATTGATTGCACCTTTGGGAATTTCATTTTTCACCTTTGAGTGTATTGCCTATTTAATAGATGTCTATCGTGGTGCGCCTGCTACCGATCAGTTTCTTAAATTTGCCACTTATAAATTATTCTTCGCCAAACTGATTTCCGGCCCGATTACGCGCTACCACAACTTAGCAAATCAATTCAATACGCTAGACTTTCCCAGTGCCGATAGAGTAGCAGAAGGGCTGTGGTTAATTGCTAGAGGTGCAGTCAAAAAAGGTATTTTTGCAGACCACCTGGGAATTTTTGTCGATTTATGCTTTGGTAACTTACAACGGGCCGGTAGTACCGATCTCTGGTTAGCAACATTTGCCTACGGTTTGCAGTTATATCTAGATTTCAACGGTTACGTAGATATTGCCCGTGGGAGTGCCTTACTTTTCGGCTTGGTTCTACCTGAAAATTTTGACTTTCCCTACTTCAGCACCAGTATTGGAGAATTTTGGCGGCGCTGGCATATCACTCTCGGAGATTGGCTACGTAACTATGTCTACTTTCCTTTGGGTGGTTCGCGTCGGGGTTTAGTCCGCACCTGCTGGAATTTATTTACTGTGATGCTAATCGCTGGTATCTGGCACGGTGCTGCTTTGGGTTATGTAGTTTGGGGCATATTCCACGGGTTAGCCTTGGTGGTTCATCGACTTACAGATGCTATGAGCGATCGCTTTGAAAATCTGGAGCAATTCTGGCAAAATCCTCTAGGTATCTTCGTTGCTTGGTTTTTGACCCAACTGATGGTTTTTACCTCTTGGATTTGGTTCCGCCTACCAAATATCGCAGACTCTTCTTTAGTAATCCGACACCTTTGGCGTTATCCTGCTGATGCCCAGTTTGCTCAAAAGGTCTATGTGGATGCTTTAAATATTAGCCAATACCAACTCACTTGGGTACTGCTAACTTTAGCTGCTCTGATGGCTGTAGTCTATGCCTTTAACCGGATGCTGAAGTTAGAGTTTAACTGGCCCATTAAGCTTGTCTTTGTCCCTCTATGTTTCTACGCTGTTTGGTTATTAGCTCCTGAAGGCAGCTTGCCCTATATCTACTTTGATTTCTAAGTTTCTAGAAACAATCAACTGCAACATAAGACAATGTACAACTTATTATTTCGTTACAATTTATCCTGGCTATTTGTAACGGAATGTAAAGAGAATAAACTAGGCGATCGGTTTAATTTTGCAAGAGCTTAGAAAGCTTTAATCGCTTACTTTTATCACTATTATTCCTAGTAGAAAAACTTTACATTTCGACGTTCTTGTTAAAGAATTCTATTACAGAATATTAAGCCAAAGATCGCGTCCAAGTAATTTCATGTAGACTGTAATTCAACAGGCAAAAGAGAATCTGCTTGTTCCATTTTTAACAAAAAATAGCACTTATAAAACAATGACCACAACCTTACAACGGCGCTCTGGCGCTAACGTTTGGGATCGCTTTTGCGAGTGGATTACCAGCACTGACAACCGTATATATGTTGGTTGGTTTGGTGTACTGATGATCCCAACCCTATTAGCTGCTACTGCTTGCTTCGTAATTGCCTTCATCGCAGCACCTCCAGTAGATATTGATGGTATCCGTGAGCCAGTTGCAGGTTCTTTGATCTACGGAAACAACATCATCTCTGGTGCAGTTGTTCCTTCCTCCAACGCTATTGGCTTGCACTTCTACCCAATCTGGGAAGCTGCTTCCTTAGATGAGTGGTTGTACAACGGTGGCCCTTACCAGTTGGTAGTTTTCCACTTCTTGATCGGTTGCGCTTGCTACCTGGGTCGTCAGTGGGAACTTTCTTACCGCTTAGGTATGCGTCCTTGGATTTGCGTAGCTTACAGCGCACCTTTGGCTTCTGCTACCGCAGTATTCTTGATCTACCCAATCGGTCAAGGTTCTTTCTCCGATGGTATGCCTTTGGGTATCTCTGGAACCTTCAACTTCATGATCGTGTTCCAAGCAGAACACAACATCTTGATGCACCCCTTCCACATGTTAGGTGTGGCTGGTGTATTCGGCGGTTCCTTGTTCTCTGCAATGCACGGTTCTCTAGTAACTTCTTCCTTGGTGCGTGAAACCACCGAAACCGAGTCCCTTAACTACGGTTACAAATTCGGTCAAGAAGAAGAAACCTACAACATCGTTGCAGCCCACGGTTACTTCGGTCGTTTGATCTTCCAATACGCTTCCTTCAACAACAGCCGTTCACTGCACTTCTTCTTAGCAGCTTGGCCCGTCGTCGGTATCTGGTTCACCGCTTTGGGTATCAGCACGATGGCGTTCAACCTGAACGGTTTCAACTTTAACCAATCAATTATTGACTCTCAAGGTCGCGTTATCAGCACCTGGGCAGATGTAATCAACCGCGCTAACTTGGGTATGGAAGTAATGCACGAGCGTAACGCTCACAACTTCCCCCTAGACTTAGCTGCTGGTGAAATTACTCCTGTAGCAATGACTGCTCCTGCTATCAACGGTTAATTCTGAAGATTAGCTAAATAAAAAGCGCCCTCCAGTGATGGAGGGCGCTTTTTTATTGGAGCCATATTTAATTGATTTAATCAAAACAGAATGGGTAGCAAATTTTTCAGCCAAACATCATCAGTAGCGCGATAATAGATATAGAGATCAAAATACTTTATATGTCCTTTTCCCCCTCCGCCTGTTGTGTTGTCGTCCTCAACCAACAACAGGAGCAAAATATTTCTCACCAGAACAAGTGTCAGGATTTACCAGTTAACCACAGCAAAAGTATGGTTAAAAATTGCACTGTAGTTGAAAATGGTCGAGTCGTCGTTAAAGCCTTACAATCCTCTGACAATCAGACTTCCGAGTAAGTTTCAGACATTTAAAGCATTTCATCTAAAGGTAAAACATCGTGAAAGCGGTTGTAATCAATGTAGCGATGTCCATCAGGTGCGTGGTAGAAGATATCGGCAAATTGATTATTCCACAAAATTTCATTAGCAGCATAACTATGACGGGCATGGACTACCTGTGCAACCGTTTCATCAATGCCACTCAAAGAGACAATTAAGATAGTATTTGTCTGGATTAAGGATTCTGGTGTCATCCCATATAGAGGGCTAAACTCATCAATGACATGCATCACTGACCAGCTTAAGGTGAAGCTAGGTGTTTGGTTCCTTAAGAGTTTGAGATCGTAGAACCGACGTATAAATTGCCCTTCTAGAGTTATTTCGTCGCGCATTAAGTAGACTCGCATCTGCGCCTCTAAAATCATATTGCGACGCTGATTAGCGGTGCGAAATATGAGAGTTGGCATTGCATCATGAGGTGTAATTACAGCAACACGACTAAAAAGCACCCTAGCTGTAGGTCGAGAGAATCGAGCAAAAGCTAGCCCCGTCATCACAGCAATTCCCACCAAACCGATCATTGCTTCAATGGTGACAATAATGTTGGCGTAAGTTGTTTTGGGATACATCGCCCCATAGCCGATGGATGCTAGGGTTTGCACGCTAAAGAAAAAGACATCTAGAAAAGAGCCTGGTCGGGCGTTAGCAATACAATCTCCTCCTATCAAGTAAGCTAGGGCAAATAGAGCATTGATAGTTATATAGAAAGTACAAATCAGCAGTAGAAAGCCAGCCCAGGGAATCGTTAACAGCAAATGGTAGGGATCGCGCCAGTAAGAATGCCATAGACCCATACCCATAATCTCAAATTTTCCGTCTCGAACTTGAATCTGAATAGGTGAAATCAGACGCTGTTGTCTCTTCCGTGAAAGTCTCTTCAGTCGAAATTTCATTGCAAGTAGCCAAAAGAACGGCAACTGCTTAGTATTTTGACACTCTCTGAGCTGAAGTGATTAAATCAGCAAAAAAATAGGATGAGCATTGCCCATCCTACTAATTTATCTGCTAGAAACTTATTTTTACGGCTTGAGTGATTGATCTTTCGAACAGCGATCAAACCACTCCTGGTATTTATTCTTATGTGACTCATCTTCAACAGCAATGGTAACACGCACTCGATTGCAGCCGTGATTTTGCTCTAGTGCGATCGCATTCAACAATAAACTAGCAGTTTTCGGCGAGTTAAATTCGCCGCTTATTGTTAAACCGCTTTCAAAATATGTACCTTCAAGTCTTTCTACGTGGGTCAAGTCAACATTAGCAATTTCCTCTTGACCTAAATCAATTTCTGCGAGTTGTTTGTGTTCTGGGCTAATTTGTTCCACAATCAGCTTTTCACGCCGGACAGGAACTTGGATCATTTGGGTTTCGATGACTTTGCGAACAATAACCTCACCAACTTTTCGCTTACTGCTTTCGACAACTAGCCGTTCTTCTAGTAGACGAATAATCTGTTCTTCGCTGACCTCTTCTAAATTTGCTGGTTCAACTGCGCTACTTCTAGTTTGATTATTAACCAATTGCTCCGTTGAGTTGCCTAGGCTTAGCCCCTCGTAGACATCGCCGGTTTTTTCTGCTTCTGAATATTCAGGCATATATTCGATTTCTGATTTGTTGAAGTCTATGAAAACAGATTTAGTCGGCTTGTCGATTTTTTTGATTCTCTGGCTCTGCAATCGAAATAAAGAAGGATGTTTATCAGCTAACTGCTCGCCATATTCTAGAGTTTGTTGATTGACCTGGTTTGATATAACTAGGTTTAACCGCCTATTAGCATCCACAATTAAATCATGAACGACTCCTACTAGCTGACCTTGGTTATCGAACACAGCAAAATTCTTCACCTTCTTTTTCAAATCTGCTATTGAGGTGATTGAGGTGTTAGTGCCAGAATTACCGTTTGCCTGTCCAATGTTTTTTGTCATCGGTTGGCTATTCATAATATGCAAAGTTTATGAACTGCTTTTTACTTAGCTAAATTAAATGTATTACTCATCCAAAGCTATTGGAAGCACAGGTAAAGCCAATTCAACAGCTTTACCTGTACTTTGTCGAATTAATTATTAGTCATTAGCTATTAACTAATGACTATATTTGGTTAGCGTTCTTCGATGGGAAAATTACCAGAATTCACATCAAGCTCTTCACGACGCACAGTTTCTTGCGTTTCAACTGTGTCTTGATCTACCACTTTTCTAACTCTGACTTCTTCACGCAAAAATGCTTCTTTACGAACATCAGGAGTTTCTTCGTGGATTTCTAGACGAGCAACTTCGCCTTCACGGAAATCTGCTTCGCGTCCAGAAACGGCAGTACCTGCATCTGCTGGAGTTACACGTTCAATCACAACTCGCTCTCTTTCTACTGGTACTGTAACCCGTGCAGTCTCAGTTTCAACACGCTTGCCAATGGATACTTCTCCAGTTTTTTGGCGATGTTTGCTGGCAATCAGCCGTTCTTCATACAATCTCAGAGTTTGATGATCTTGCTCATTTAACCCAAATAAAGAAGGCTCACGTTCGTAACTATAGTCATCACGGGCGTAAGTGGGTGTTGTACCCAATGGAGCTACAGAATCTAATGGTGCAGAAGCATCTACAGGAGCAGCATAATCAGTGGGTTGGCGATATACACCACGCACCCGTTCTTCATAGTCGTAATCAAGGGTTTGGCGCTCATTAAACTCAGGTAAATCTTCTGCTTGCTCTCTAGTCAAGCCAATTGTGTAGACGCGATCAACGCTATAGTCGATACGGGCACGACCAATTGGTAATAATACTTTTTTACCAAAAATCCAGAAGCCTAAGTCAACAACTAGATAGCGAAAGTGACCTTCTTCGTCAACTAAAACATCGCTGACAGTACCAATCTTTTCATCGGTTCCTTGTGTATAAACCCCAAGTCCGGTAATATCGTGACCTTCAAACGCATCACGATAGTTAGGCTCAAAATCTTCTAATTTGTAAAGTACCATTATTATTTAACCTCAATATTTTTCTTTTCAATTCATAGTAATTATGATAAGTATTTCTTTAATTGCTTACATCCTTCTGTCGAATGAAATATTTCAATAGTTAAATAACCAAAAGTTATAGTTATTTTTCTTGATGGCAGATCAAAGCAGCCCTAATTGAATAATACTTTAAAAGTTATATCCCCAACTTTTAAAAAAGTTGGGGATATAAACACCACAAATTTTCACCAGACACATATTAAGGAGTGAAGAATTTTTGTTGTAATTAAATACTGTAGAGAATACAAATTGACCTGGCCTTCTCGACGAGACGATAGCACAAATACTCCGCTACGCTAACATCCGGCATCTCTACAACTTTTAAAAAATCCAATCCCCTTAAATAGTTTCATGTGTGGTACTGCCATGTTCATTCATATGTAAATTACCCGCAGTATCAACATCTAACTCTTCTCGACGAATGGTGTCTTGTGCTTCGACTGTATCTCTTTCTACTACTTTTTTGACTCGGACTTCTTCTCGCACAAAGGCTTCTTTACGTATATCAGGCGTTTCTTCATACACTTCTATGCGTGCAACTTCACCTTCTTGAAACCTAAGTTCATTGGTATCTACAACGTTTCCTGCTTCTGTTGGCAGAACTCGCTCAATTACAACTCGTTCTTTTTGAATAGGTACTGTAACACTTGCAGTATCTGTTTCAATGTGTTTACCAACCGTTACTTCACCGGTTTTGATGCGCTGTTTATTTGCAATCAACCGTTCTTCATAGAGTTTGAAAGTTTGATGAGATTGCTCATTCAGTCCGTATAAAGCTGGTTCTGTCTGGTAATCGTATGAATTGCGATCGTAAGTTACACCGCTAGTTGGAGAACGAAATCCACTACGTACCTTTTCTTCGTAATCATGATCAAAAATTGTGTCTTCTTTGTACTCAACTAAACCTTCTACTTGGTGTTTGCTTAACCCATCAACATAGACACGTTTTGCAGGATAATCAATCCGGGAAAGACCAATTGGTAGTAAGATTTTTTTCCCAGAAAAATCTTCGCTTGTGTCAATAACTAAATATCGGAAATGACCATCATCATCAACTAAAACATCAGTGACTGAGCCAACTTTGTCTCCTCCCTCAGTATAAAGAACCAATGATTTAACGTCGTCTCCACCAAAAGTTTCTCGATAGTTTGGATCAAAATATTCAAGTTTATGAAGAGGCATACTCTGTTTCCAGGTTTGTTTATAACTGTTATGACTATAAAAAATATTGTGCTGAATCTCATCCTGCTGGCGACTGAATTCAGTTGAGATATTTTATGGTTTATAATTCATCCTTTATGAGCAAAATACTTAATTTGAACACTTAGGTCAATCAATAGGAGTACAACTAAAGTCATAAAAAGCTCTAATTTGTACTGGTATCAAAAATTGCTTGAGATGTTTTATCTCGAAGGCTAGCCAGTACAGAGACACTTATGTAATATCCAAAGATTAGAACGCTAGAAAACAAAGAGATGGGAGGTGCAAAATCTAACCTGCAAGTATTTTCTTAAACCGTTCATCTGCTCGAATTAAATCAAAGTCAGAATTATTTTTTGCTAAATCTCGATGTTGATCGCCTCTTAATTTAATTGCCTGTATCAAACTTTCAATAGCTAAATCACGATCGTTTTTTAATGCATGACAACGGGCTTTATGGCACCAAGCCCAATGAAATTCAGGCTGAAGTTCTAAGGCTCTCTCATAAGAAGCGATCGCTTCATCATGTCGTTGTAGTTTTCTAAGTGAATTACCGCACCCAAACCAAGCTATATAGTTATCTGATTGGATAGCAATTGCTTTTTGATAAGATAATAATGCTTTTTGATAGCGCCCTAATCTTCTCAGTGCCCAGCCGTGATTGATCCAAGCAAGAAAAGAATTAGGTTCTCTCTGAATAACTTGTTCATAGCAGGCTAATGAATCTTCATATCGACCTTCAAAAAATAAAGCATCTCCTTGTTTAAGATAATCATTAGCAGTAAAAAATAAATGAGTATTTCCAGCCTTGAGTATTTCTAGCTGTGTTGTTAATTCTTGGATTTTTTGTTGAATTTCTGGGTGAACATAATCTTGTGTTAATGATGGGGAAGGTGTTAATCCAGAAAGTTGCTGAAGAATTAGCTCTTTTTGATTTTGAGCATCTAAAAATAGATTATTTAATTGGGATAATTGCCCTAAAAAGTCGGACTTTAATATTTCTAGCTCTTGCTTAAAATCTTCTGTTTGTTTTTTTACCTCTGCTGCGACTTCTTTTTCTAGTTGTGTTTTGACTTCTGTCTCTAATTGTTGCTTTGTTTCAGTTACTAATTCACTAACTACACTACGACGTAGCAACCAAACACCAGCCGCCGCCAAGATTGGCAAAAAAGTTAATACGATTAGCAAAATGTTGAGTAGGGTTGTGCTATGACCAAAAGCCCGATCTACTTCCGATTGAACGCGATCGCGTATTTCTTTCTCGTGTTGTAGTTTTTCTAGTTGGTCTTGCTGCTGAGTTGAAATTGTCGGATTGGGCAAGTCAGTTGGCTTTGGTTGGGCGGTAGCAATACTGGCAGATAGTAAGACGAGTGAGAACGCTAACCCTACCTGATTCTTGATTTTCATGAAACTCTATTAAGTGTTAATACAGGAACCATAGTTATATACACAACTAAATTCCTGAATTCCATGTTTACACTACTTGAAAACTAAAGCTAAGACTTGCCCAATTATTCACATCTAAAATATATGAGTCTGCTGTGCCGTTCATCTCAGCCTGGAGGGGGCTGGCGTTATGCAAGTCTTGTAACAAGGCTTGTGCAACGTCTAAAGGATTTAACAATGGGCCAATCGGCCCTTCTTCGGCTGTGGGATATTGAGCAGTATTCAAGGCGGAAAGAGTTCCGCTAAAGGGTGTAGTACTAAAAATCAGTTGTTGTTCGCACTCAGAAGCTGGCCCTGAAATCACCCATTGCGAAGCAGTATTTTGGGGTAGTGTGAGGCTTTCACCTGGGGCGATGACGACTTCTTGGAGAATGGGCTTGGTATCGGCAGTATTGGGTTCTTGGGGTGTTTCCCAAGAGTAGAAGGCAACTGCCGTATGATTATTGTTTAATCCCAGCAAGATTAAATACACTGGGCGATCGCTCTGGTTTTCCACTCGATATTGCATTCGACTACCGATAGGCACAATGGGAGTGGGAAGAGATGCGACGCCAGTCGCTACAACGGGGGGAACCCCCGCAACGCGCTGGCTCATTAATCGCGTCTGTACTGATTTTTTAATCGAAGTTTCACTTTTGAAAGTTCTTACTGTTTCGCGCTGCATGATGACGCGAGGCGATATATTATTAATTATTTCTAAGGTTGCCTTGAGAGCCAAGCGAGAAGAACCTCCATTTTCTGTAAGTCGCCATAACTTGGCTGCTAACAAGGTTGATAATTTTGGTGCTAACCTTTGCACTGTTAATTTTATTGCTTCTCCTACTTCCCCCGTGGTATTGGGAATTGGCTCGCCCCCAAGAGAAAATAGACCATAACGAGCGGGAGTTTGCTGTAGCTTGGCAAATACATAATCAGCTGGTTTTTCTCCTAGGACTACGGTAGATACATGGGAAAATCCCGCAAAGGCACTTGTAGCGTCTACCCGCTCAATTCTTTCTAATCCAGTATCGAAAGCTATTGTTAAATTAATATTTCGGGGTAAAACTCGGACTGCTTCTTGGACGAGTTGACCGATTTGTAGGGGATTTGCACCTTCAATTTTGGAAATTTGCGCTTTTGCTGTTAACCCAGTGCGCGATCGCAATACTAATTGCTCTTTTGTCTGTAGTGTAAACCTAGAATTAACTCCGTAGTATAGCAGCACTTGTGGGGGTAATCCTGCTAACCACAGATGTATGGTTTTACCATCTCCTTCAATATCACTCACCGCGCCTTCTGCACCAATGATATTGTCTGGCAGTAGAGACGTTATATCTGGATTTTTCTGACTACTCAATAACGCTGGTTGCTGTTTGCTACCTGATTTATATAGAGAATTTTCCACGTGGGAAAGGGCAACTTGAACTTTGGTGGCTGGCGTGAATTCCCACAAATACTGCGTCAAAGCGTAGGTGAATAACCCAGCACTAAAACCAGAAAAAAGACCTTCCCTTGCTGGCTGCTTTGGTTCTGAGGTAGCTGCTAAAACAATTGGAGTATTGGATAACTTCTGAGTTTTAAGTTCTTTGAGAAAGTCGAGTTCTTCTGTTGCTAGCTTTGCTCCCGACTCCTGAAGGGCGCGAGTTTTTAATCCTATTGCTGTGTTAGGAGCATCATAGCTAGTATCTAATACTGCTGTTACTCGGTCTGTGGAGAGCGATCGCAGTAATAGCAGTAGAGTTTCTTCTAATATATGATTGACTATTTTGTCATCTTGTAAGTCAAGAGCTGCATTAGCTGTCACCAGAGCATTTTGCATTGTATCTGGCGATGTTTCCAATTTGACACGAGTGCCATAACCGCTAAAGTGGAAAAAAGTTATATCACCAGGTTTAGCTTGTTTGCCCAGATGATCCGCAAAAGCCGCTTCAATGAATTCCCGGCTGGCTTGTTCCTCAGTTAAGGTTAGAATATCTGACCCTTGAAAACCAAAGCGGTTAATCAAAAGTTCTCTTTGTAGTTCTACATCTGTCAGACAACCACTGAGGTTTGGGGTTTTGGAGTATTGGTTAATACCTATTAACAATGCCAACTTGCGCGAGTTCGGTTGTGCCAAAGCCTGATAGTAGCGATTTCCTAAAGTCAACCACTCAGCTTCCGTTACTCCCAATACCGCGAGTATTGAGCCAATTTTATGTAAAAACGTGCGGCGTTTCATAATTAGCTATCAGCCCTAAGCCCATTAGCTAGCAGCTTACAGGGCTGAACTCTGTATTGTAAAGTTACAAAAGTGTGGGAAATGGGGAATGGGGAATGGGGAATGGGGAAGAATAAGTCCAAACTCCAAACTCCAAACTCCTAATTTTTAACTCCTAACTCCTAACTCTGCACTGTTTTGCCCACTTCCCTAAACAGGCACTTCTATTCGCATTGCCCGCGCTAACTCTGCTGCTACCTCTGGACGAGAAAATTCTGGTGGAGGTAATTCACCACGCCGCAGCATTTCCCTAACTTTTGTCCCTGATAGGTGAATACGTTCTTCTGGCCTGCTGGGACTGGTTTTAGATGTTGCCATCTGCTTAGTGCGCGTGCAGTAAAAAGCGTGTTCAAATTTCATCGGCACAATGCCCAATTCGCCTGGCGCAAACTCTTCAAAGATATACTGTGCATCGTAAGTACCGTAATAGTCACCAACGCCAGCATGATCCCGTCCGACGATAAAGTGAGTACAGCCGTAGTTTTTGCGGACTAAAGCATGGAATATTGCTTCACGAGGCCCAGCATAGCGCATTGCGGCTGGATTAATTGCCAAAGTTACCCGGTCTAAGGGGTAGTAATGTTCCAGCAAAATTTCATAGCAGCGCATCCGCACATCAGCGGCAATATCATCTTCTTTTGTTGCCCCGACTAATGGGTGCAAAAATAGACCATCAACAGTTTCTAAAGCGCACTTTTGAATATATTCGTGGGCGCGGTGGATAGGGTTGCGAGTTTGGAAACCAACGATTGTTTTCCAACCCTTATCTTTAAATAGTTGCCGTGAGGCAGCTGGATCTATTTGGTAAGTGGGAAACTGGGGATGAGGTTCGCGCTGCAACAGCCAAATATCACCCGCCAGATGTACAGTACCTTGGTTATAGAGTACCTGCACCCCTGGATGTTTGACATCATCAGTGCGGTAGACATTAATGGCTTCGCGGGTTTTGTCGTAGTTATATTTTTGCGTGAGTTGCAAAACTGCAATAAATTCACCTCTGGAGTTATCCAGACGAATTAAGCCACCTTCTTGCAATGGGGAAGCTACTTCTTCGCTGACCGATAGTGTAATCGGGATTGACCACACAAGACCATTAGCTAGTCGCATTTCTGTAACAGTGCGATCGTAGTCTTCTTGGTTCATAAAACCCGTGAGTGGACTAAAAGCACCGATCGCAATCATTTCTACATCCGAAACGGCGCGATCGTCTAGTTGCACTCGTGGCAAAAAGTCAGCTTTTGAGAGAAACTCTGCTCTTTGTTCTGGTGTGGCGATACGGTTAACCAACTGTCCACCGTGGGGGGCTATGGCATCTGGATTGTGACTCAACGTAATCCCCTCTTTGCTTTTACTGTTATTGTTTCAGATTATGTACTAACTTATCAAATGCTGGTACGTAGAGAAAAAGAGTTTAGGAAATGAAGGAAAATTTTGCAACTAGCCTCTAGGCGATCTGATTAGGTTACGCTAAAGCTAATCCAGCCTCAAGTTTCAGAATAGTTCCTTCATAAGGAAAATGCTTATGAATGCTGTATCTCCCGTTGTTAAACCTGTTAGCCAAATGCGGCTAGCACCTGGTAGTACAGTGTCTATTCAAGATGTAAGCTGGAAGGAATTTGAGTCTATCTTGCAAGAACTGGGGGAAAAGCGATCGCTACGAGTTGCTTACAGCAAGTCTACGTTAGAAATTATGGTTCCTCTACCCGAACACGAAAAATCAAAGGACTTAATTTCGGATATTGTCAAAATCTTGCTGAAGATCGCAGGGAAAAGTTATGAACCCTTCGGTTCAACCACCTTTAAGCGGGAAAATACGGCGGGGGTAGAACTAGATGCTTGTTTCTACATCCAGAATTACCAAAGAATGATTGGTCGTCGCAAGCTGGAACCAGACGATCCACCTCCTGATTTGGCAATTGAAACAGATGTGATATCAAAAACAACTCTTGGTGCTTACGAAGCGATCGCAGTTCCAGAACTATGGATTTGCGATAGTAAAAAGCTGAGGATTTATTTACTCAGGGATGGACATTACATCGAATCTGATAACAGTCCTAACTTTCCAAATATCCCTCTAACTCAAATTATTGCCGCTACAGTTGAACGAGCTTGGCAAGTAGGAACTGTACAAGCTTTGAAAGAATTTGAAGGAACATTAGAGAGAAGTAGTTTTTGATAGAGAGTACGTAAGCGTAGCCCGGCGCAGGTATCGCTTTTGCTAATTTATCCTTGTATGGCAATAAATGGCATAAATTGCCATAAAGTAATATTATGAAGGAAAAATTAGGGAAGTTGTGCCAGTGAAAAGTATAAATATATCTCTTCCTGATGCGATGCGGACTTATATAGAAGAGAAAGTGGCAACTGGTGGTTACAGCAGCGTCAGTGAATATTTTCGTGAGTTAGTGCGCCAAGACCAAAAGCGTCAAGCGGCTGAACGCTTGGAAACGATGCTTTTAGAAGGTTTAAATTCTGGGAATGCAACTGAGATGACTCCTGACGATTGGGAAAATATACGCCAAGCTGTGCGGGAAAGAATCGCCAAGCATAAAGGGTCAAACCAAGAAGGTTAATGAGCGATGTAAGCAAACGACCGCAAGTCATCCGCGACTTGATAGAATTAGCAACTTATATTGCAGAAGATAACTTGGAAGCTTCAGATCGGTTTCTTAGTGCAGCAGAAACAACTTTCAAACAACTAGGTAAAATGCCAGGAATGGGAAAACCTTGTCAATTTTCTCATCCTAATTTAGCTGGTATTCGACAGCAAGGAATAAAAGGATTTAAAAATTATCTTGTTTTTTATCTTTCTTCGGATTCCGGTGTAGAGATTCTTAGAGTCATTTATGGCGGACGAGATATTGAAACAATTTTGGATGAAGATTTAGGAGAGAATAACGCTGAATAATAGGGTGGAAAACTGTGTCAAAAAAGAAAAAATTTAATCTACAAGTAAAGGTTGTCAACCCGAAAACAGGCAAAATTACAACTGAGAGTATACCCTGTGAGCAACTTAGTCGTAATCAAAAGGCAATCAGCAAACTTAATCCTGAACAAATTACTCGAATTAAAAGAATTTATTCCATTTTAGATTGTTTGTTAGGTGATAATTTTGAAAGTTGGGCAATACAATTTACATTCGATATTTTTCCCGAAAATGAAATTAGAGCTTGGGAAAAAATAACTTTTGTATTTTTAGAATTTATTAAAAGACATCCTTATGATTTAACATTAAACCAGAAAAAAGATATTTTATTCAGACTTTTAAAGCTCTCTCTTGGGGAAAGCCCAAATGATGCATTATCAATGTTTTTATATTCATTTTGGGAGGAATTAAGGGAGGAGTTTAGAAAGACTAAGACTAAAAATATACATGAGCAAACAAAAGGTGCTAATCAAAACTCAGTATATGTTAACCTTTGGGATACAACTGATTTTGAGAAATTAGCTTTTGCTTATAATAAATATACAAGTCAGCATAATTTGAGTTCAGAAAAAGATCATGATATTTTTGTTAGATTGATGCATCTGATGGCCGGACAAGAGCCTAAAGATGATCTTTCTAGAGAATTACTTCATATCCTTGTAAATGAATTTGATCCACATAACATTACAGATGACAGGGTGCGAGTTTCTTATCCTGTTGTTAGACGTAAAGGACAGTCTAAATTTAGGCATGAACTTATAGAAGCCTATAAAGGAAAATGTGCAATTACAGGTTACAGCGTAGATGAAGTATTACAGGCTGCTCATATTATCCCCTATCTTGGCAGTGAAACAAATCATCCCTCTAATGGAATTTTACTTAGGGTAGATATACACATACTTTTTGATAAATACTTACTATCTATTCATCCAAAAAACTATGAGGTAATAATTTCTCCTAGTTTATGCGGGACTGATTATGAAGGACTTAGCGGAAAAAAATTACTACTTCCTGATAAAGACAGATTTAAACCTAACTCAATTGCATTGGAACAGCATTATCAAACTTTTTTACAAAAATGTGATAAATAAAAATACCCCTCCACAAGTCAGGAGGGGTGCAAAACCGGGGTAAGATTCAACTAAACTGTTCAATAATTCCGCCACCTAACACTTTTTCCCCGTCGTACCACACCGCAGCTTGTCCGGGGGTAATGCTGATTTGGGGTTCATCAAATACCAAACGCACACGAGAGTTTTCCAACGGAATCACCGTCGCTGGTGTAGCCGTTGAACGATAGCGAATTTGCACTTCGGCATGAATTGGGGTGGATGGTTCAGCAATAGAAACCCAATTTACCCGTCCGACAGTGCATTCTGGTTGAGTTACCTTGGTGCGATCGCCTACTACTACTTTATTATTTGCCGCATCTAATTCAATCACATACAACGGTTCGGCAGCAGCAATCCCCAAACCTTTGCGCTGGCCAATGGTGTAGTGATGGACACCATCATGCTGTCCCAAAACTTTGCCTGTGGTATCGACAATATCGCCTGTTTTGGGAGCTAAATATTTATCCAAAAATGCCCGCATGGAACCGTTACTTTCCACTAAGCATAAGTCTTGACTTTCTGGCTTATCAGCAGTTTTCAGTCCGTATTCAGCCGCAATCCGACGCGTGTCAGTTTTTTCTAGTTCGCCCAGAGGAAATATCGTTGCTGCAAGTAAATCTTGAGACAAATCATAGAGAAAATATGACTGGTCTTTATTGCGGTCAATAGCCCTTAATAACTGGTAACGTCCAGTTGCTTCGTCATAACTAATTCGGGCATAATGACCAGTGGCAATGCGATCGCACCCCAATTCTTCATGGGCATACTGCACCATTGGGCCAAACTTCACCGTTTTATTGCATTGTGAGCAAGGCAAAGGCGTGATTCCAGCACTGTAGCCAGTCACCAGGTAATCGACAATATGCGTTTGAAAGACATCCCGAATATCTACAATTTGATGGGGAACGCCCAGTTGTTCACAGAGATCAGCCGCGTCGATCATACCTTCAGAGCAACATTGACCTTTGCCTTTCATTAGCCAAAGAGTCAAACCAATCACTTCATAGCCCTGATGGTGCAGGATAGCTGCTGCGGTGGAACTGTCAACGCCACCAGAAAGACCAACGACGACTTTTTTCATACAAAGCACGACACGATAGCTGCGTGGTTGTCCAATTGTAGCACACACTCTTTTAAAGCCTTGCTACCAAAGCACTTCGGTTTGAGAAGAAGTAGCACTTCGGCAAGCTCAGTGACCATCGTAAACATCGCTATTCACTCTTCCATGACTCTTATCTAAGATTAATTACAGATGTATTGTTTGCCACGCAGATGAGCTAATTTTACGTTAACGCTATATAGTTGCTACAACGGTGAACTAATTAGTTCCTCATGGAAATTGCTTAAAAATACTTTGACTACTTTCTAAGTACTATGTTGAGAGGAATACCAAGTAAATTTACCCCTTTTCAGATGCTGCGCCGAAGTTCTGAGGGTTGGAAGCCTACTATCCGATTTCTCCCCCTGTTAGTAGGAGGATGGTTAGTGCTAATTCCTGACTATGCCCCAGCACAAGCACAAATCCACAACAGTATGCTACTGGCTCAACAAGGAGGTGAAGCTTTACCACCACCGCCAATTCCCTTTGGTCAACAGCCATCACCGCAGTTACAACCAGCAGAACTAGTGGAGGATAATCAATCCGATCTCAACTTTCAACCCCCGCAACCATTACAAAATAATCAATCTGATCTGAACTTTCAATCCCCTCAACCATTACAAAATAATCAATCCGGTCAGAACTTTCAGCCCCCCCAACCTACACAGTTTAGTCAATATAACCAAAACTTTGAGCGCTACTTAGTTTACGTAGATAGTAGTGATTTCCAGACGCTACAAGCAATCCGCCAGATTGAACCCAGTGCTTACATTCGCGAGTACCAAGGAAGGAATGTTATTCAGTCAGGTGTTTTTAACAGAGTATCTAACGCCCAACAACGGGTGAATGAGTTACAGTCACGGGGAATATATAGCGCTCGGATTATCAGCTTTGGTAACGGACAGGAAATAGATGTAGGTAATAGAGGCTTTGTAGGGGAACGTAGCAATATAAATCCTCCCAAGCAAGCCTCTAGATATTATGTCGTTATTCCGACTACTCAAGAACAGTTATCTGCAACAGCAGAACAAATTAGGCAAAATCTAGCCCGATTTAGTCAAGATTTAGGACGGTCTGGCGCAGTCCTCGAAAGGACGCAACCACGAGGGCCACACGTAGCAGTAGGGCCTTTCGCCGATCGATTCCAAGCTGAGGAATGGAATAAGTATCTGCGAAATATAGGATACCGAAATGCCAGAGTTTTCTACGGTAAATGAAGAAGTTACGAGTCCATCAATTTGAGATTTTGGATTTTGAATTGAAGAACAAATCAAAAATTTAAAATCCAAAATTGATAGACTCTCCACTTCCACAATTCTTAACGCAGGGATTCAATAATTACCGCTATTGTAATTAAACACAAGAGGATAATTCCCACAGGAAGCAAAAATTGTTGTAACAGGTATAACAGTATAGGTATGATTTGTAAGATACCTAAACCACTAGATAAGACGTAAGCGATCGCAATCCCAAACAGCACTAACAAGAAATATTTCAAAGACTTAGAAGCAAAGCGAAAGAGAAGTGTATCTTGATTGGTGTCCATAATTTTACTCACGAAAGTAGCTGATTTTTAGCAGTGAATATTTTTTTGATTTCCCATTTCTCATTTACAAAATCAGAAATGGGAAATCATACCCAGCACGAAGATTAGTTTTACACGTGGATATTTCCCTGATGGGGTGGATTATTCAAAGACTGTTGTTGCCTTTGTGGATTGCTTTGCTTCTCATAACTAACTAATAGTTGGAATGAAATAAACAAGCCCAACAACAGCAGCAAAAACGAGCCGAAACTAGAAGAATACTTATTTATTTCTCGCTCAACACCACATTTCAGGCAAACATATCTATTGGGATTACGTGTATCTTGGGCAAAAGGGCACTGATTCTGATTGCAATCATGATGACAATCTCTGTCTAACATCATTGAACCTCCTGTAGGATAAAGACTTACATACTTGGCTGTAAATACGCTCTACAGAATCTAGTTAGTTAATACCCACTGCTGTTTAGTAGACACCACTTTCAGGAGTCATTGATATAGGACGGTAACAAATAACATCTGTGATTTACTAAGGTTGCAGTAGTAACGCTGGTAAAATCTGTCCTCAACCACCTTATTATTGGCGCTTAACTTAACTTCGCCTGTATTACTTACAAGAGTAATACAGTCCATAATGCTTTGCAGTCGGATAAAGTAAGCTTCCTACCGAGTAGGAAAAAGTATTTTGTAGTATGGTGGGTAGGAAGAAGTAGTAAAAATATCGTTATAATGAATTACAAATGATACATCAAGTTAGCAAATGGGTGTAGAAGAGGCCTTAGAGTTTGTAGATAACTTGGTTTTTCTCCAGACGGGAGAACATCTAGATAAAACTCAAAGGATTATCTTGCGTAATTTGTGGGAGGATGAAAAGCGGACTTACCAGCATATCGCCAACAGCCGTGGTTATACAGAAGCGCATTTAAAAGCAGTTGGTGCAGAACTTTGGCATTTACTCTCCAAAGTTCTAGGAGCAAAAGTCTCAAAATCTACCTTTCAAGGCGTAGTTCAGGGATTTAGAACAAACCAACAGTCGCAAAAAGCTTCTCAGATTCTAAATCTAGCGACGAATGGGACTAAACCCCAAGATTTAGATTCTAATTTTGTAGGGCGCGATCGTCAGATAGCCGAACTCCACACCTTATTCAATCGGGGAGAAAAAGTTATCCTCATTCAGGGTGAAGGTGGTGTTGGCAAAACAAGATTAGCACGCAAATATTTTAAAAGTCAAAAATTTAATTTTGTCCTAGAACTGTGGATGGCTACAGAAATCCAAAACCTGACTCCTGTAGAGAGTGTAGTTGAAGAATGGCTACGGCGATACTTTAACGAAGAACCGGGAGGGGACTTTGGTATCAGCTTAGAACGACTACGGCGTAAACTCCGAGAACAAACTTCTAAAATTGGGATATTTATCGATAATCTAGAAACTGCTCTTGATAAAAATGGGAAGTTTCTAGAATATCGTCGCCCTTATGTTGAGCTATTGAGAGTATTAGCAGACTCGGATGTGCATTCAGTTACTTTAGTTACAAGTCGTGAGCGTTTGCGGGAGTCTAGTGTAGAGGTTTATCTTTACCCACTCGAAGGTTTAGATGATGAAGCATGGCGAGAATTCTTCAGCAGTTGCCACATCAATTGTGATTGTACTATTCTCAGCGAAATGTGCAGAGCATATGGAGGTAACGCCAAAGCAATGCAAATTATCCGAGGAGCAATATTGACGGATTTTTCTGGTGATATCCATTCATATTGGCAGGAAAACTCTACAGATTTATTAATAGAAAGAGAATTAAAAGATTTAGTCGCCAGTCAATTTACCCGTCTCCAACAAATTGACTTAGAAGCCTATCGTCTTCTGTGTCGTTTAGGATGCTATCGTTATCAAGATATTCCTTCACTACCTATAGAAGGAGTTTTATGTTTGCTTTGGGATGTACCAGCCCAAAAACGTCGAGGTGTAATTAAAGCTCTACAAGATTTGTCTTTGATAGAAGCGAAAAAAGGACAATCCTGGTTACATCCTGTAATTCGTGATGAAGCGATTAGTAGATTAAGATTAATCAGTGAAGAATGGGAATTAGTAAACCGAAAAGCCGCAGAATGTTGGACACAGAGAGTTGTATCTATTACAAATATATATGATGCTTTAACTGCTTTAGAAGCTTATTAACTCAAGTTGCGGGTAATAAAATACAAATGAGGATATGGGAAATGTAGGCACAGTAAATAAGCGGTTGTACGAAA
>NZ_JAAGOG010000478.1:0-736 GCF_010747425.1 Nostoc sp. UIC 10630 | reverse complement strand
ACAGGTTTTGAGGGGATTGAACATAGCACATATAAAACAGATGAAATTGGGCATGGTCGTCATGAAATCCGCCACTATGTGATGTTATCTCAGATTCAGTCTCGGCTTAACCCAGATTCAGTTTGGTCAAACTTTAATAGTGTTGGTATGGTAGAGTCCGTCCGTTTATTAGACGGTAAAACAACAGTTGAAACTCGTTATTTTATTAGTAGCCTTGAAGATAACGCTCTTACGTTTGGAAATTCTATTCGTAGTCATTGGGGAGTTGAGAATTCATTACATTGGGTATTGGATGTCGCTTTGAAGGAAGATGACTGTCGGATTAGGAAAGATAATGCCCCACAGAATTTTGCAATTCTCAGACATATTGCAGTCAATCTTCTAAGTAAAGAGAAACGTGTTAAACGCGGAATCAAAAATAAACAGTTTCTTGCGGCGATGGATAACAAATATTTACTAAGTATTTTAGCGTTAGCTTAAAATAGTATATCAAAACTTGAGTTGAATGTTTTACATAAAAGTTTTATTTATCCTCTAAGTAAATATATTCTTATGTAGCTCATAATTGAATTTTTTTAGTATTGATGATTAGTCATTCAGTTCAAGATAAGCTAATTCAGATTTTGAAAAAACATTTGATTTGTTTTATTTATCATTTCACCGATTTTTACAATTATCTATGTCATTTTGGAATCTCCCTTAGTTTTTATTAGTAAATAAGATGCGTTTGCCCTGG
>NZ_JAAGOG010000122.1:0-26117 GCF_010747425.1 Nostoc sp. UIC 10630 | reverse complement strand
CCATTGCCCTGCTTACCTTCCAGAGTTTTTTCTTTTAATCCTTTTATTCAGAATACTCGGAAAGTGACAGAAGAGGGCTATAGGACTCGGATTTGATTTCTGAAAACATACTCAAACTGAAAAACCTGTTTTTTAAGGGTTTTATCTGAAATCTTATTCAAAAATCAGATATGAGTCCTATAGAAGAGCGGGACAGTTTGAAAAAGTAGATTACGCCTTAGCTATTAACGGTACTAAAGTTATGCTCGTAGAGGCAAAAGCCCGTGGTCAAAAAGCTGAGGCACATGATGGGCAATTGAGCAAATATTTTAATGCACTTTTGACAACAAAAGTAGCTATTGTCACTAATGGGATTGAGTACCGTTTCTTTACAGACTTGCGTGATAAAAATGTCATGGACAAGGAGCCATTTTTTACTTTTAACATCCTTGAATATGATTCCAAAGATATTGATAACCTCAAATTCTTTCACCGTGATAATTTTGAGGTTACAGCTATTACCAATCATGCTGAAGAAATGGTTTATGTAAAAGGCATGACTCAGCTTCTAGGAAATCTTTTACGTTCTCCTTCTGAAGAATTTGTTCGCTTTTTAGTGACTGAACTCGGTACAGTTGCCCCTAGTTATGAAATTAAAGGTCGAATTACTAGTAAAATTGTTGATAAATTCAAACCAATTGTTAAAAAGTCGATTCAAGGAAGTTTAGTAGAGTTAATGACTCGCTCACTTAGTCCAGTAATAGATCAGCCTGTTGAACCACCAATAGAGATAGATAATGGAGAAGTGGATATACAACCAGATCCTCAAGAACCAAAAGTAGTAACAACTGCTGAAGAAATCGAAGCTTTTGAAAAAATTAAAGCAATTACGCAGACCTCAACGAGTTACAATTATCAACTCCAATACAAAGATACTGTTTCATATTTTGGTATCAATCTTGTTGGCAAAAGTACTTGGTGGTTTCTTAGACTATATCTGTCTTCGCAGAAAAAAAGTTTTATTACTCGGCTAAGTGTAGATGAAGTAAAGTCCCTAGCTTTAAACTTTGAAGTGCAGGAAGTATCAGCTTCTCTGGGGGATGCCGCATCAAAAGTAATTATTTCCTCTGTCAGTGATTTAGATAAGCTGACATCACTGATTCTTAGATGTTACGAGGTAGAAGCAGCCAAGCATCAAGCATTCACCCCAGATGTAATCAGAATGGAAAAATCAGCTTAACTCAAGGTATCTAATACAAAACTCCACCTACCCAACCATTTTTTGGTGTCTCCCATTCTGAGTGTTGAATATTTGTAGACAAAGGCAGATTGGGAATAACAGCATACTCAAAAGACAAAGTTATTAAACTAGTTTTTTGATTAGATACGATTTTTGCCTGCTAGCAAATTAGCGATCGCAGTACTAATCGGCTAACCTCTAATATTTAAGACAAAAAAGTGGCTCTGCAATCAGCAGAACCACTAAAGCTTTCGCAAATCTGTTATAAATTAACGAACTGCCCCTTGAGCAGAAACAGTATCAATGGGTTTCATCAGGTACAGCCGTAATAACTGCCAGCCATTGGAGATGTAAAGTGGCAGTTTTTGGAAGAATTGCAGGAATTTGGGTGTGTTGGAATTAGCGATCGCACCCAGCTTCTCGTTATTGCTGATACAAGTATCCAATCGCTGATAAAACTCAGGATTCTCTACATCCAGCATTAGCGGGAATACGCGACCGGCGTTTTCGTTAGTCTTTTGAATTACATGAATGTCGTATTCTCGTGCATCCAATCCCAAGGTGGCATAAAAGTCTTTGCGTTGGATGTCATTGAGATACATTGTCGCAAATACCGACAACAGGAAGAACCGACTCCACAGCCGTGCTTTCCAATCATTCAATATTTGTGGCTGGGATTTCATGATGGCATCAAAGAAATCGCCGTGGCGGTTTTCATCTTGACACCAGTTTTCAAAGAACCGGAAGATTGGATAAACCCGGTCTTCGGGATGTGCTTCTAAATGGCGGTAAATGGTGATGTAGCGCCAATAACCGATCTTCTCAGAAAGATAAGTAGCGTAAAAGATGAATTTCGGTTTAAAGAAGGTATAATTGCGGCTCTTAGTCAAAAACCCTAAATCTAAAGACAGATTAAAGTCCGACAAAGCTTTGTTCAAAAAGCCAGCGTGACGTGCTTCATCCCGTGACATCAGGTTAAAGCACTCTGCCAAGACGGGGCTTTTTCCTTTCAAGCGACGGCCAAGTTCTTTATATAGCAAAAAGCCCGAAAACTCTGCTGTACAGGAACGTTCTAGAAACTCAACGAACAATTTGCGAGTTTCCCCGTCAATATGATCCCAGGATTGGTCAAACTCCGCATCCCGAACAAAGTGATGGCGGTTGTAGTCAGTGCGGAACTCTTCGAGAATGGCTTGTAATTCGTCTTCATTGACGGAGATATCCATCCGCGCCATTTCATCAAAATCGGTAGTATAAAACCGAGGTGTTAACAGGGTTTCTTTTGCCGGGACTTTAATCCCTGGCCGGATTTCTTCAAAGCCTGGTTTTTTGAGGGAATCTACCATGTCTTGATTGCTCTTTCGTCTTTATTATCTTAAGTAGACCCTTCGGGTTCGGCAGTTCCTCATGGGGGAAACCCCCAAGACCGGACTGTCTCACCAGAAAGCCAAGGTTAATGTTCTGTTAAGGCGTAACAGCCCATAATAATCCAATTGTATAAAGTTCAGTCTACCAAGGTGCGGGTGAGAAATTTGTAAGTAAAAGATTAAGAGTTGCAACAATCATTCCATATTTACGGAATCAAAAATCGCGGATTAGGAGTCAAATAAACGTAGTTCGGTGATTAGCAGGGTTTTGATCGAGTGGAGTAGCACGCATTTTTTGTATTTTAAATCGCCATAATCTCAGTAATTTTCTGTAGTTGCTACTACAACATAGAAAACCCATTTTTAGACAACAAGAGCAAATCCAAAGGGTTGAAAACAAGATGAATCTTGAAAACAATCAGCATAAAGACCGACTGCTTGTCTCTTATATCTTGTGTGCAGTTGGATTTTTCGGATTAGGAGGACTGCACCGCTTATACAATGGCAAGATAGGCACGGGTTTGCTGTGGCTGTGTACTTTTGGTTTGTTTTATATAGGGCAGACCGTGGATTTGCTTCTCATCCCTGGCATGGTTGACGAATACGAACACAAGCTGAGACTAAAAGCAGGTGTATCTCCCTTTGGAGTGCCGTTGAATCAAGCAGTGGTTGCCTCTCAAGTCCACCCTCCAACAGGCAATCAACTGATGATTAAACTGATTGAAGCGGCGGAAAACAAGGGTGGTATTTTAACTGTCACTCAAGGCGTGAAGTTCACGGGAGCCAGCTTTGCGGAAGTGGAAGCTACTCTCAATGAGATGTACAAATCAGGTTATGTAAAAATAGATAACGACCCCAATACTGGAGCCGTTATCTACCATTTCCACGAACTTTAAATTGTCATTTGTCCTTTGTCCTTTGTTAAAAACCAATGACTAATGACTAATGACCAATGACTAATTTATACCTAGCCACTTTTGACCGTCCAAGCGCTGAACTAAGCCAAATACCAACAAATCGAGTGTAATTTTCCGCTCATCAATTAAGAAGGACTCAAGAGTGCTAGGTTTTTTGCCTTCATTACAGGAAAATCCCTTTTTCCCTTGAATATCTTCTTCGGGGAAATAAAGGTTAAACTGACGCGCACCAGTTTCTTTCCAACTGCCGATAATTTGCCAGCATTCTTCAGCAGATTCAAAGCCAGTAATTGGCAGTTTCTGCTTGGCAAAAGACACCTGTAAATCTTGCACACCTTTTTGAGCGATCGCTTTTTGTAAAGCTGGCAAGTAGTCTTGCTCGATAAACTCTACAAACGGCTTATCTTCAACAGATGGGGCTTTTTCTTTTTTGGCGGCTTTAGCTGCGGGTTTTTCTTCTGCGGCTGCGGCGGGTTTTTCGCCTACTGCGGCTTTAGCTGCGGCTGCGGGTTTTTCTCGCTTGGGGGGTGTCGCAGTTGGTTTAGCAGCGTTTGGATCTGGCGCGTTGGCAGTAGGAAGGTTTGTGGCTTCAGGTGAATCTGTACTCGGAGCGTTTTCTTCAGCCACACTAGGAGCTTGCTTGTCAACAGTGCTGGGAGCTACTTCTCCCGCTTGATTGTGATTGGTTTGGTCTGCCATTGCTCAGGTCAATCCTTTAATCTAGCTTTGGGAGCGATCGCTCACCTTGATGTATCGGGTATTTTTATTTTGACATACTAGTGCAGCAAGGCAGTAATAACTGCACAGTTAAAAATAACGTAAAGGCATAGGGCATAAGCTTTCTTACCTTCTATTCCCTACCCCTTCAATTTTAGATTTTAGATTGTTCAATCCAAAATCCTTCTGCCTCATTCAAATCCCCTTGAATCCCATATCAGTTTCTACTTGTTGCTGTGCCGGAATCGAACTCACTTTGCCAGATGCAATGCTAGAAGTCTTACGCCAATTACCAACTTGGCTCAAAAATATACCTACTAAAATCACGCTACCGCCAATATATTGAGGTAAGGTAGGGGCTTCACCCAAAATTAAATAGGCTGCTAAAATGCCCACAATTGGCCCAAATGAGCCAATTAAGGAAGCCGTAGATACAGTAGAAGTTTTCAAGCCTTTAATCAAAAAAGACTGGCCTAGCACCACAATTAACCCACCATAGAGAAACATCCACTGCCATAAGAACGGTGAGAGGACATCAGCAAAATGATCTTTGCCATAGAGGACTAAAGCAATGAAGAAAAAGATTATGGTTCCTAGTGCAGTCCGAAAGATGCTATAGATTCCCAAAGGGATCTGTGAAAGATATTTCTTACCAATAATTGTAGAAGCGCTTCCAGCTATAGATCCTACTGCTGCTAAAAGTTCCCCTATGCCTAAATTGAAACCTCCCATATTCATCATGGCTTCTGTTGGAGGTTGAAGGATGATAGTTAGGATAACACCGACAAACGCTGCGATCGCTCCGATAAATTCCCAAATATTTACCCGTTCCCTCAACAACCAGACTGATAAAGCTAGAGTTAGAGGCGGTTCCAAGCGTCCTACCAAGATGACATTATTTACCCCTGTGACTGAAAGTGCCTGGAAAATTAAGCCAGGGGCTAACGCTCCCGATAAAATAGCTACTGCTGTTAAACTGACCCAATCCGTCCTTGAGAGTTGCTTCAAAGTGGCTTTGTTCCACTGTCGCCCATAGATGAGGATCAAAAGTATCAAGGCGCAAAGGTTTCCCACAAATAAAACATTACATAAAGAAATCGGATTACGTTCCCCGATAAAATGTTCAGCACCGATTTCTGTTAGCCTTCGGGTAACTGCGCCAGATGCTGCAAAAATTAGCGTTGCTAGCCAGAGATATGTTTGTCCTGAAACTCTATGAATTAAGCGATGTGGTCTTTTGGGCCTAGTCACAATAACACGACTGCAATAAAAGCATTGCTCATTATAAGTTGCCGTCACGCAGTTCAAAATGAGGTTTTGTTGAGAAAATACTTAAATTATGCTGTGACTTTGAGTTACCATCATTGCCTGAGAAAGTGCTGAGAATCAACTAAATTTTCTCAAAGGATAAATTCATGAAAATAGTGGCTTAGTTTCAATAAGTTCTCACTCCCACCTGAGATGCTTGGGATGTTCAGGATAAAACAGAAAAGAGAGTCACAAATGAAACTCGCACCCTTACTTACAAGTTTTGCTTTGGTTGGTTTTTTCACAGTTTGGGACGTACCATTAAAAGCGATCAATCCGTCATTAGTGCAGGCATCGGCAGCCGAAGAATTGTCTGTAACACAGAAACTAGATTTGCTTACTAAAAGTAAGGGTCAGATTGGTAGTGGTGATCAACTACGTCGTTTCTTTTTTGCTGACTTGGAGCCAATCGGTATCCAGGTAGGTGGTGCAGGTCATGTAGTTAACCTTTATAACAAAGCTAATAATGTCACATTTGCTTATTGTTCTCACTACGATGTGATTGTAGCGATTAAGAAAGGTAAGGTGACAAAGTTTGAACCCAGCGAAGTGAAGTAATACTCAATCCATTTTCTAATTAATATTTGCCAAGACCAGAGGAGCAATTGGATTACATCTAGGACTTACGCAAAACTACACGCGGTAGGCGCAAAACATTAATTGTCTCTACCAGAAAATCAATGTTTTGGCTATTTTTGCGTAAGTTCTGACATTTATTTAGGTTGCGATGTCTGACAAGACACTGCTTTGCATCTACGATCTAGAACTCTTGAACAAGGGGTCTAGACCAGAATGGCACTAAGAAAAGGGAAAATCGTTGAGGCAGCAGGGGTGTAGGGGTGCAGAGGGGAATTTCTAAATATCCGTTCGTATACCTTAAACTTCTTCTTTCTCCCCTGCTCCTCTGCTCCTCTGCACCCCTGCTGCCTCAACGATTTTCCCTTTTCTTAGTGCCATTCGTCTAGACCAGATGTGTTTCAACTCTTCGTCCCCTGGAAAAGGACATAGGTTGCTTCTCTGACAGTCGTTAGAACCGCTTTTGATCCGTACTGGGAGAATTGGTCACTCGTCCAGCTATAAAAAGTGATCCCTTTGCCGTAGCCGAAATAGCGTAGTAGCGCCCATCGTGAGAGGTTAAGCTTATAGAGCTTTTGTCAACAAGCAATAGTACTTAAAAATATGCTAAAAATCGGGCTAATCAACAGAATTTTTGGGCTAGCGATCGCGCATCATATTTAAAAGCATCATTCGTTCTTGCAATCAAAATACAGAATTGCACATACTGTCTCCTCACTGGCAACCCTAAATTTAGATATCTGAAGAATTACGAGTGTTAATGAGAAATGCCATACTGTTTTGCCTGCATATTCCATAGTGCGGTATATTCGCCTCCACGCTGTAAAAGTTCTTGATGAGTACCATCCTCAATTAAATGACCAGATTTGAGAACTAAGATTCGGTCAGCTATACGCACTGAAGCCAGTCGATGGGTAATCAAGATCGTAGTCTTGCCCTCAGCTAGCTCAATAAAGCGAAGGTAAAGATCACACTCACTGCGGGGGTCGAGTGCAGCAGTAGGCTCATCCAATAGCAAAAGTTGGGCTTCTTGGCGGATAAAAGCACGAGCTAGAGCTAACTTTTGCCATTGGCCTCCAGAAAGTTCTGTACCGCCAAACTGCTTGCCCAGTGGTGTAGCCTCCTTTGTAGGAAAATGATCGACTAGTTTGACAATATCGGCTTTTTCAATCGCGTATTTGAGAATGTCTGGATGCTCTAGAGCAGCTAGGTTTCCTAAAGCGATATTTTCCCCCAGCGTTAGCGCATAGTGACCAAAGTCTTGAAAAACTCCAGCAATTTGCTGTCGCCATTGCTCTAAATTTAAATTTCTGAGGTCTATACCATCGACTAGAATACATCCTTGCGTTGGATCGTATAGCCTGGTTAACAGCTTGACTAAAGTAGTTTTCCCTGCACCATTTTCTCCTACTATGGCTACTGTTTGTCCAGGGAAAAGGGTAAAAGAAATATCTTGGAGTGCTAATCTACCATCTGGATAGTAAAAATCAACTTTTTCAAAAGTAATACCTGAACAAATCGGAGTAGGTACTTTTTCTCCAGGTACGCTCAGTAGCATGGGGATTGGACTGTCAAGAAAATTGAAAAACTGTTGCATGTAGAGAATATTTTCAAACAGATCCAGCCAATTAGCCACCAATCTTTCAAGGTTATTCTGGAAGTAAGTCAATGACTGTACAAATAAAAGTACACTACCTGGACTGAATTCTCTTTTAAAAGCTTTCTGTACCACCCAGTAGAAAGAAAAACCATTTCCCAAAGTGCTGAGGATAGCTAGACTAGACGACCAAAATGCTTGCTTGTCCCTCAGATAGCGCATAGATTGATGTAAAGACTGAAATGCTTGCAGATAACGCTCGATAAAAAAGGAACCTAGCTTAAATAACCTGATTTCCTTGGCATAGGTATCAGTAAGCATCACCGAAGTGTAATATTCCATTCTTCGAGCTTGGGGACTGTTCTCAAATAAATTTAGCCAAATAGCTTTGCCATACTGAGAAGAAACCACTATCTGAGGTATAGTTGCGATCGCTATCACCAGTGGTATCCAAAAAGCTAGAGGAACTAGTAACCCAACTATCACTATTAAGGTCACTAAAGATCGACCTGATTCAACCAAATTTTCCAGTAAATTCAGTGGTTTATAGCCAACTTGTTGTTGCAACAGTTGTAGCTCATCATAGAACAGAGAATCTTCAAAACGGCTCAAATCTGAAAAAGTATCAGCTTTCCGCATTAATAATAAGCTAATGTGAGCCGTTAACTTGTCATTGAGATTTCCTTGCAGTGCCAATACCCAAGGATACAGCAGTGATTCTAGTAGCAAAGCTCCAACCCATCCTGCTACCAAAGGGGCAAGAGTTGCATAACCTAATTCTCTACCAGATATTAAGGCTGTTGCTACAGTATCTACCACTAGCTTGGTTATCCAAACACTGATGGCAGGAAGAAAACCTTGTAATACCGTGACAGCAATCAACAAGACTATTTCTCTGGGTGCTGCTGTCCATAATAAAGGTAAAGAACGAAATAAAGCTTTAGTGTAGCCTGCAAGCCAAACTCTTAAATCGCTCATCAGTTAAACCTGATTTTTTATTCGAGTGTCAAGTAAATAAGCTTTATGCCAGTATTTAAAACCTATCTTATATATTCCCCTAACTTAAAATTCGCTATCAACGCTATTACAAAATGGGTCTTTACTGTCAGTATGCTTTTTATTTTAAAGCCTCTCTAGCTTTTCTGCATCAGTAACCAATGCAGAAAGTAATATTAGGCGCTATCCAAAATAAAGATAATCCTACTTAAGAAATAAAAATATTACTATCAAGACTAAAAACAATATTACTTAGGTATGAATAAAAAACTCTAGAAAAAGATAATGTTATAACAGTTAGAGGATCAAAAGAAGAGAATGTGACGCTAACAGTAGCAAAAACATTCTCAAAGACAAGGTTTTAGGGAAGATAAATTCCATGAGACAATACAATTACGTCGAGATATCCCTCCCTGTGGCGACCTCCTGAAAAAGGAGGTACATAAATTATAAGTCTTTTTTATTCAGGGTTGGAAGGATCTTTAAATGATTAAAATTTTAATCAGACTGTATTGTCCTAGGTGATATTTTCCTTAACTTGCCAAAAAGTGATTTTGATCTTTTGTGGATTAGTTAAGATTCTGAATAAAAGAATGAGTGTTTTTGTTTAACTATAACCGGATGTGAATGATAGTTAGACATTAACCACCATCTCATCTTTTGATCATACTTTACATTCGCTAGCTCCAACATCATTTCTTCCGTGAAAGCTGATTGAGACATGAATATCATTACAGCTTTTGACTGAATCGAATGCAGATTTAAAAACAGGCTAATGAATTTAATTTGAAAGGAATGAGTAACCATGCTTGCAGAAAAAACACTGACCCAACAAACAATAGATATGCGTTTAGAAGACAAAGCAGACAAACTCGAACAACTGCTGTTGTCCGATGAGGAAATTGCAGCTTTAGAAAAGTTAGCAATGCCAGGAATGTTTGAATCTGAGACTAGTCAAAGATGGTTTGCTAATTGCGGTGGATGTGTCGGATGTGTCGGATGTAAGGGATGTGTCGGATGTGTCGGATGTGTCGGATGTAAGGGATGCGGATGTCGGGGATGCGGCGGATGTCGGGGATGCGGCGGATGTCGGGGATGCGGATGTCGAGTTACTGAAGGTGGAACAATATCAGGTGTGCTAGACGACACTGATGAGGTCGGTTTTGGATACTAAATAACCTGGAAATAGAACAGCAATTCCGTAATTTTAGAAACCAAGTTTTTTAAGTTTAGAGCCACAATATCTGGCTTTAAAAGTTAAAAACCCTGTCTTTTAAGCTGTTTTTTTTGCATTCATCACTTTTATAGCTGCAAAAGCAGGGTTTTTCATTTTCTCAATATTTTTGGATACAACCGAGTTTTCAGATTTTTCTATTTCTTTGATGGAGCTTGGGATAATAAAACAAAGCCTATGAAATTAAATGATGCTCAACGCCTGCGTCTACTAGAACACGTTGTCGTTCACATTATGCCGTCAGATTGCAATGGCGAAGAAACTATGATATTCAATACGAGGCGGCGAACCCTGACAGTGAAGGGTCAAGCACTGCATGATGTAGAAAAAATTGTTTTACCTTTATTAGATGGTTCCCGAACAATAGGAGAAATCCGGGCGGCAATTTGCGAAAAGTTGACAGATTCTTCACTAAATCAATGTTTAGAGTTTTTGATGGACAATCGCTTAGTAGATGAGTTGCTGGAAGATCCAGTTGATTTAGATAGTCATGCATATTTACTTCCTCAAATCAGCCTCTATCATGAACTAGGCTTTAAGCAAAAAGATGCCCAGAAGCACTTAGCGAACGCGAGGATTGCTGTTTTTGGACTCGGAGGTTCAGGGTTGATAGCTGCAATTAATTTGGCTAGTGCTGGTATCGGTTTTCTCCGTCTATGTGATGATGTCTGCACATTTCCGTCTGATTTCCCGATGATGTCAGGCTCAGTCTTTAATCAAATAGGTGCTTTTCGAGGTGTGGAAGCAGCTCGACAAATCGAGGCGATCGCAAAAGTAACCCAAACTGAAACTGTGACAGATCCTTTAACTAACGACGAAACAGTAAATGCTTTGCTTGAGGACGTTGATCTGGTGATTGTCGCTACCGATGCCGTATCTGTCAATCTCGCTTATCGCCTGAACAGACTATGCCTGAAGATGCAGCGCCCACTGCTACCAGGTGGCGCAGTTGGTGTTGAAGGAACTTTTGGGCCGCTAGTCTTTTCTCAGGATGGCCCTTGCTATCTTTGCTATCGGATGCGGTCTATTGCCTGCGCCAAGCTTCCAGAGGCGGAATTCGCTATTGAGCAGTTTCTCGACCGAGAACGCCGTTCTCAACCGCGTTTGCGAGAAAACTTACCGATCGCGCAAATGTTGGTTGGTAGTTATCTGGCTCTTGAAACAGTGAAGATGTTGCTCGGTTTGCCAATCGCCACTGACGGTAAATTACTGCATCTAGACTTGCTCGGCACAAAGCTGACTCACAACGTTGTGCTAAAGAAACCTGGTTGTCCACATTGCTCAGGACAGGAGAAAACAAAGTGAATGCAGCGATCGCTAGTCCACGCTGGCGCGATTTAGTTAGCCCGCATACGGGAATCATCCGAGCCATTGATAGATTTACCAAGCCTTATACAGAGTTTGATCTGCCAGTTTTGTGGCAAGCCGAATTAGCAAATTTCCAGCTTCGCAAACAGCAGGATGATTTACGCTACGGCGTAGGTAGAGGCATGACTGATGAACAAGCAATTTTTGGTGCAGTTGGCGAAGCAGTAGAGCGCTACTGTGGTGGTATTGTAGATTATCGGCAACTGATTGTCAGTAGCTACGCAGAATTAAGTCATTGCGCCGTCCATCCTCCAACTTTTTTCTCTTTTTCTGACAAACAATACTCTGACCCCAATTTTCCATATTCACCTTTCGATCTGGCAACGCAGACTTCGTGGATACCTGCCCTTTCTCTAGCAAGCAACCTACAGGTTTTAGTTCCAGCATTTATGGTTTATTTCGACTGGGATAGCAATCTACCAGGAGATTATATTTTACCGGTCACTTCTAATGGTATGGCTAGTGGCCCAACTCTTGAGTTTGCTGCTTACAGTGGCTTGTGCGAGTTGATTGAGCGCGATGCTTTTATAATTACATGGTTAAACCGCCTACCTGCCCCACGCATTTATTTCGCTCACCGTCCAGGAATTGAGACGGAAATTTTAAGCCACTACGCCCGATTTGGCATTGAGCTAGTTACGTTCTATTTGATTACTGATATTCAGATCCCAGTTGTGATGGCAATGTTAATTGACCGTTCAGGTAAAAGTCCAGCTGTTGCAACTGGTCTAGGATGCCATCTCGATGGATCAACTGCGCTTCGTAAGGCAATTTTTGAAGTTTGCCAAGCCCGTTTTGGTGATATAGAACGCATGGCTAGCGGCACTGGGATTAATCTCAATAAATATGAAGATGTGCAGAATTTGGACGATCACAGCGCTTTTTTCTACAAAACGGCTCGGCTACGCGAGTTGGCATTTTTGTTGGAGCATGACCAATACCTAACGGTTGAAGATTTACCAACTTATGCATCTTCAGTAGAGGTAGAAAAATTGCAATCGGTCATTGCCAGGTTGCATTCAGTGGGTGTTGAACCTTATTTAGTGGAAATTACAACCCCTGATATTGAGTCGCTCGGTTTTCGAGTAGTGCGGACTTTAGCCAGTGAACTAGTCCCAATATATTTTGGCTATGGACTAGAGCCATTGGGAACTCGGCGGTTGTTCAAGGTACCAGAAAGGTTAGGTTACGGTGAGCGACGTACCGCAGATGATCTAAATCCGTGTCCACATCCTATGGCTTAATACGATTTTAGATTTTGGATTAGGAATTACTTTCTTGTCGCAATCATTTTTTGGCGTTGCATAAATGCGGGATGAATTGGCGGGTGAAAGCATTGATAAATCCTTCTAAATTTGGCTAAATCATCCCATAATTCAGCAACTCGCATTTTTTAAATTGGCTTAAAACGAGGAAATCAGCGTAATGTACACAGCCAATGAGCCACTGGAGTTAGCTCTGTTGTATCATTTGAACTCCCCAGTACCTAAAAGTTCTGTCAAGCGTGTTCCGGCTACTGAACTGCGGTATATGCCGGAGGCTCCTTTTCTGGAACTTCCAAAAGCACCACACGATAACCTGCTGAGTAAGCTTTTAGAGCGACGGTCTTCTGTGCGATCGTTTGATAAGTCGGTCATGCCAATGATCACATTAGCTCAGTTGCTTGATGCAGGATGCGGTCTCAATGGGCTACGTCAAACAGATGGTTATACCTATGAAGCCCGAAACTCACCGTCTGCGGGAGGACTTTATCCGATTGAGATTTTTGTATCGACACAAGCGGTAGAAGGTTTAGCAGATGGACTATATCACTACGAACCACGCGGTCATGGCTTACATCGGGTGAATGATGCAGTGCCAACAGACTTTGTAGAATCTTTATTGCAGCAGGATTACATTGTAAATGCCAATGCTCTGTTTCTGTTCACATCTGTTTTTATGCGCTCAATGTGCAAATACGGTGCGCGTGGCTACCGTTTTGCACTTTTGGAAACTGGTCATCAAGCTGAAAATATATGTCTAATGGCTGTGCAATTGGGGCTGGATAGTCTGTGCATAGGTGGATTCTATGATATGAGTCTGAACGCCATGTTGGGTATTGATGGGAAACGCCATGCGGCACTTTATTGTGTTGCCGTCGGTACTGCGAAGAAGTAGTGGTGCGCCAAGTTCCCTACCCCCTTCCCCTTAAATACCTCTTAATGCAGCTATGGGATCGAGTCGTGCTGCTTTTCTGGCTGGCGCTACACCAAAGATTAGACCAATGCTACCAGAAATACTGGCTGTGAGAAATATTGCTCCTATTGGTACTGATGGTTGTAAGGGGGAGAACATAGCAACTATAAGTGCGCTACTAACGCCAATACCAGTTCCGACTAAACCGCCTGTTACGGACAGGATAATCGCCTCAATTAAGAATTGGGTAAGAATTGCTTTTTCTGTTGCGCCTATTGCTTTGCGTAGTCCAATTTCTTGGGTACGTTCGGTGACAGACACTAGCATAATGTTCATGATGCCAATTCCACCAACGAATAAAGATATACCTGCGATCGCCGCTAAGACTAAACTTAAATTTATCGTCACTTGATTGATCAAGTCTTGGACTGACTTATTGGCGGCAACTGTGAAATCTTTTCTGCCCCGTCTGCGTGTCAGAATATTAATTGTTTGAAATGCCGCTGCGCGAATGCTATCTTGATTTTTTGCTGACAGTTCTAAGTAGTCGATGGGAATACCATTAGGCGATCGCCTACCGACTAGCTGATCTGCCATAGTACTAATTGGCACGTAAGCTATATCATCAGGGTTATTCCCCATAAATGCACCTTTAGCTTGCATAATCCCAATAACTTGAAAACTCAAGTTATTCATCTGTAGTAACTGACCGATGGGATTTTCATTACCAAAAAGTTTCCGCGCAACTACTGGCCCTAAAATCACCACCTGAGAATTTTGATTTAGCTCGATAGGGTCAAAAAAACGGCCTTGATGTACCTGTAGATTGCGGACATAAAGAATTCCTGGCGTTGTACCTGTAACATTAACTTTACTGATGCGTCCCTGACGCGATAATTGCAAGTTGCTGCTAATTTGCGGGGCAACTTCTCGGACGGCGGGAGCCATAGTTGCGATCGCTTGAGCATCTGCCAAGAACAGTGAAGGCACATCAGAGCTTAACCCCTCTAGATTATCGCCACCAGCGAACACTGATAGTTGATTTGGCCCCAGAGACTCCAACTTTTCTTGCGTAAATTTTTGCGCCCCTTGCCCAATAGCGATCATTGTAATCACAGAGGCATTGCCAATGATAATACCAAGCATGGTCAACATGCTACGGAGCTTATTTGCAGCCAATGTTTTGACTGCCATTTGTGTACTTTCTAGTAAATTCATAATAATTCGTAATTCGTAGTTCTGAGTCGATAATTACAACTAGGGAAATATTGTTGAATGATCGAAAAATATCAGTACCAATTGAAGATTCGGCTATTCTAAAATCCAATTTTATCTACACCTTCAATTTTTTCTGTACTGGGGGGAGACATTAACACGCGATCGCCTTTTTGAAGTCCTGCCAAAACTTGCACTTGATCACCACTAGTAGCACTTACTGTCACTGGTTGGAAACTGGCAGCATTTTGACTATCAATAATATATACCCCGGTTTGACCATTGGGCTGAGTTGTTACAGCCGCCAGAGGAATTACTAGAGCATTCTTAATAGTCTGACTGTGGAATGTCAGGCGTACATTCATTCCTGATTTCAACTTGTCTTGCCCATTCGATAAAACTACCTTAACTCGAAAAAAAGTGATATTGTTTTCCTGCACTGCTCTTGGTGCAATTAAACTTACTTTTCCTTTGAAGGTTTCATTAGGATAGGTGTCTGTTTGAATATCTACAAACTGACCGCGATTGATTTTGGCAATGCTAGCTTCAGGAATTCTGGCTTCAATTTCTAAGCCACTAGAGAGTTCAGCAATTGAGGTCGAGGTTGCACCTTCAGTATTAGAAGCTGATGTGGTGGGTGTAACAAAATCCCCTTCTTGGGCAAAACGACGGGTAATAATTCCCGCAAATGGGGCACGGATGATAGCATTATTCAACTGACTTTGATAAAAAACTAACTGAGCTTTAGCCTGTGCTACCTCGGCTTCAGCTTGGGCAATTTCCTCGGGACGTAATCCATTTTTGGCTTTCTTCAAACTTTCACGTTGTTCTTTGAGCCGTGCTAGTTCTGCTTCTAAGTTAGCTCTAGCTTCTTGTTCTTTAGTGACAAACTCTTCAAAGGCATTGCGGGAAATAGCACCCTCTTGTACCAACACTTGATTGCGTTGCATCTCTACGATTGCTCGATTCAATCGAGTTTGAGACGCAGCTACTAATGCTTCTGCGGAAGCAACTCTAGCTTTAGATTCAGCAATGTCTTCTTGTCGAGTGCCAGCAACTTTTTGTTTCAAATCAGCCACAGCTTTATTTAGTGATGCTTGATACTGATTTACCTGTGCTTGTAATCTTTCACTATCCATAAGGGCAATAATTTGTCCTTTTTGGACGCGATCACCTTCATTCACATACAATTTAGCAATGCGTCCAGAATCTTCTGGGCTAAGATTGATTTTTTGTAATGCTTGCACCACGCCATTAGCTTGAATCTGCACTACCCAATCTTTAGTTTGCACTAAGATAGTTTGACTAGTTAAATCTGGCTGGGAGGAAGTTTCTTGAGTTTTCCAGTAAACTGTCGCCATACTTCCCAAGGTGCTGGCTAACAAGATACCGAAAATCCAAGGACTAAATTTCTTCATCCGATTATACAGTTTGATGTAGTCACTTAAATTAACTCCTGATAAGTCTTGTATAAATAAAGTATCAATAATGAAAAACTTACTAGAAACCAAAATTGATGTTTTTAATAGCGCAATAGATTGCCATGTAAGGGACTTACAAAAATAAATTATTCCAAATTATTTCTAGATTTGTAGGAGCGTAATACTTTGCAACCTTAATATGAGATATTTTTTAGCTGGAAGTCTATAACTGTTATTAACTCATCCAATTTAACAAATTATTGCCATCAGATTGATTGTTAATTAATGGGTTTTTCCCATCTCCCTTACCAAGTCTGATAATTTGCACAGCAACTTCCATAGCGCCAGCTACCATAGCAACCCCACTCACTTATAACTTGCTGTTTTTCAGTAGATATTTCTGTCAGTACTTCATCCTTGTTGGCAATTTTGTCTGACATAATTTTGCTTAAATTTGTCTAAAAAATTATTAACTCTCTGCTATTACTTATAAATAATCTATTTCTTATTTAAATTATTCTCTGGTTGTATTTTAATAAGCTAAAATTCCAACTTTCGGTTATCCAAAAATCTATCTATTGCAGTACATCTGTTTGCAAAGATTTACATATTGGTGCAATAGTTACTTTTTGGTAAACATGGCTCTAGCTAAATTAATAGCAATGGCAGGTTCTTTAGCAAAGCGATCGCTTACTCATTTTCGCAACATTAAAGCTAAATCATCGTTGAGTTTACTTAAGTTATGTTGCAGAATTGGATATACTTTCTGATTTTTATAAGTTGCTCTTAATAAATCAGTTAGGAAGTTTTACTCTTGGCAAGTAGCTTCGTTTGACATAGCTAAATCCCTAACAATACATCTTGTAGGTTAGTATTCCCAAGTTTTCATGCTATCTAACAATTAAAGTGGTGTAATCCAATAAGTAATACCCCTAACAACTTGTTTATTAAAACCAAATAAAGGTAAATTATCTTCAGTTAAACCCACATAAGTCCAATGTGGAACATCATTTTCTACAGTTTGAAACCAGCCATTTTGATTAAGAGCTTTTCTTTGTTCTTTACTACCTACGCGTAAATCAATGGCTAATCCCCAGAGATGTTGTGAGGTTCCAGGAGGTGCAACTAAACCAAGAATTTTTGTTTCTTTGCCCTGTTGAACTTTTGCCAAAACTTGATTGTTAGCATATTTTTGCCAAAATCTTAAATTCGTGTTGAAAGTGCGAGTACAATCACCAGAACCATAACCAGATTTTAGCGGAATATGTTGTTGAACTCGCGCTTTATTTAGAGCATCAGCCGCCGACTTTTGTAAATAACAATCGTTAGTGCCATCAACATGACCCATTGTTAAAGTAGCTTGAAAATCTTGGGTTTCTTGTTCATTAGCAAAGATATCTTTTGGCGGCAGTTTAATTCCGATATCTTGATTTACAAAAACTGCACCATAAGCTCGCAGCAAAGTATATTCATAAGTACCAGCCTGGGGAATTGTAGGTAATTTCTGGCTAATCGCAGATAAAAAACGCTGTTTACTATTTAATTCTGGGTTGGGAATAAATGGTTTTGGTGTTATCTCTCTAGAGGTATCTATACAAGGTGATGAAACAGTTGGAGAGCATACATTTAATGGTTGGGAAGTTCTAGCAAATTGGTGGTGGGTAATCTCATTACTAGCTACTAAAACAAAAATCATTCCGATAACTATACTGATGAAACTTGCCTTTCTAATAAATCTAGTAATATCTTTATGCTTTTTGATAGTGAGTTTCATTTTTAAATAATTAATTAGTTGATTCAAAGGTAAGTGTAACAGCCTTGTTTAAATATCTATTGTTGATAAAATAAAAACAATTTATTAGAGCTAGGCTATATTTTCATGCGTTTAAGAAAAGTATTTAATATATCAACAAGAAAACAATTCGTGCTAATTACTAACTATGTGAACAATCGTTGTGACAAACAAACCGGAATGTTGTCACAAATTTTAAAAAATATAATATTTTTATTGAATACTCAAGTTTAAAAATAGAAACTTGTCTCTGATTGGGTACTAGTAAATTTGATAACTTTTTTATTAGAAAGTTACATCCATGAAACCACTGGAACAGCTAAAATTGAAAAGAACTCTAAGCTTGCCGATCCTGTAAGTATGACCATGCACAATTCCGTTCAATTCCAAGACGCTTTTGATGTCATAGTCGTCGGTGCAGGTCACTCCGGTTGCGAAGCGGCTCTGGCCTCTGCACGCCTCGGTTGTCGTACCCTGTTATTGACGCTCAACTTGGATAGAATCGCTTGGCAACCCTGTAATCCAGCAGTGGGTGGCCCGGCAAAATCTCAGTTGACTCATGAGGTAGATGCACTCGGCGGGGAAATAGGTAAAGTAGCAGACCGCACCTACCTGCAAAAACGTATCCTCAACTCTTCACGGGGGCCTGCTGTTTGGGCATTACGCGCCCAGACGGACAAGCGCGAATATGCAGCAGTGATGAAGAATATTGTCGAGAACCAAGAAAACTTGACAATCCGCGAAAGTATGGTGACAGATTTGGTGCTGGGTGCTAATGATGAAGTCATCGGCGTTGAAACTTATTTTGGTGTAGGGTTCCAATGTAAAGCTGTCATCTTGACAACTGGCACTTTCCTGGGGGGCAAAATCTGGGTTGGCAACAAATCAATGCCAGCTGGACGCGCTGGGGAATTTGCGGCTGAGGGATTGACACAAACCTTAAATCGCCTGGGATTTGAAACCGGAAGACTTAAAACTGGAACCCCAGCACGGGTAGATAAGCGATCTGTAGATTATAGTAAAATGCTAATCCAGCCAGGAGATGAGGATGTGCGCTGGTTTAGTTTTGATCCAGAGGCATGGGTAGAACGGGAACAGATACCCTGCTACATTACCCGCACCACCGCCGAAACCCATCGTCTAATTCAAGATAATTTGCACCTGTCGCCAGTTTATGGCGGTTGGGTAGAAGCCAAAGGGCCGCGTTATTGTCCCAGTATTGAAGATAAAATTGTGCGCTTTGCCGATAAGGAAAGCCATCAAATTTTTATTGAACCAGAGGGACGAGATATACCCGAACTTTATATCCAAGGGTTTTCTACAGGGTTGCCAGAAAATTTGCAGTTGCTTATGTTGCGGACTCTCCCCGGTTTGGAAAAATGTGTGATGCTGCGTCCGGCTTATGCTGTGGAATATGACTATTTACCTGCAACTCAGTGTTACCCCACACTGATGACCAAAAAGGTTGCTGGACTATTTTGTGCTGGGCAGATTAACGGCACTACAGGTTATGAAGAAGCCGCAGCCCAAGGGCTTGTGGCAGGAATTAACGCGGCTCGATTTGTTCGTTCTCAAGAAATGATTGTGTTTGCCCGCGAGCAAAGTTACATTGGAACGCTAGTTGATGACCTGTGTACTAAGGATTTACGGGAACCTTACCGGATGCTCACCAGTAGGTCAGAGTACCGCTTATTATTGCGTTCTGACAATGCCGACCAACGTTTGACAACCTTGGGACGAGAAATTGGTTTAATTGACGATCGCAGATGGGATCTATTTACCCAAAAACAAGCGAACATAACCACAGAAAAACAAAGATTGCAAGCTACACGAGTCAAAGAACATGATGAAATGGGAATAGCGATCGCATCTGATACCCAACAAGCAATCAAAGGTTCAATTACCCTCAACGACTTACTGCGCCGTCCGGGATTCCATTACGTTGACCTCGAAAGGTTCGGACTAGGAAACCCCAACCTCAACCGCGCCGAGAAAGAAGGCGCAGAAATTGATATCAAATATCATGGCTATCTTGCTAGGCAACAAAATCAGATTGACCAAATTGCTCGTCAAGCCCACCGCCAATTACCTGCGGACTTGGATTATACAACAATTGATACCCTTTCCAAAGAGGCGCGGGAAAAGCTGACTCACGTAAAACCACTCACTCTTGGTCAAGCTGCACGTATCGGTGGTGTAAACCCAGCCGATATTAACGCTTTATTATTATATCTAGAATTGCGTAAAACCAAGAGCCAGCATGAGTTTCCAGCGTTAGCTTAACACAAACTTGATAAAGACTGAGTATAGTAGTAGGGAGGGAGATTGGTATGATAGATGACATAACTATTAGTACTGCTATCATCAACAATCCCCAGATTAAAGTTGATTTTAATACCAACGCTCAACCAACTCGTCTCAATAAGACGGCGGATTGGATATCTCATCTGTAATCCTAACTCCCAGGCAGTAGGCGCGGCGTTTCCTCGTCCTAGCAATAACCCAGAACGTCTATGTTACAAGAAGCCAGTACCCGTCTCATAGTACCAGAACCATCAGAAGACTTAATCGCCAACGAGCCTTGGTCGATAGAAAACTATGCTGATGGTCTCATGGATGAACTCTTTGCCGATATCGACTACATTCTGGATGTTAGTGATAATCTGCCTTCTCAAACCGTTAGGCATGGTAGGCAGAACAAAGCTCAACGCTACTCGCCTCCAGAATACGTGCCTCTGCAAACAGTTACGATACCGCAGATTATCTTACCAAACGGACAGTCAGTTACTCAAAATAATAACAAGCACTTGAGTACCGTTGTCTTTGATAACGCCACCATTAAACCAGTTATTAGAAAGCGTCAAAAAAGCAGCCGGACTTTGGGCAAACTGCTAATTGTCGGAACAACTTTAGGCGTGGCGATCGCTGGTATTCTCTATCTAGTGCAGTCTGGAGTCGTATATCTTTTAAATCCCAACTTAACCCAGCAAGCTCTTCTAGCACCGCAAACGCAGTCACAATTGCCTGGAAAAACAGAAATTGAGGCAGATTTGGTTGATTATATGCTGGGAGCGCTGGCAGTTATAGACAAGCAAGAATTAAAAAGCAATCAAAAATCTTTCAGTTCGGGATTCTCCAGTCAGACAAATACTAATCAAATAGCCCTTGGTAACGGGCAAACAAGTGGGAATTTACCACCACTTCCACTTCTGGCAAATAATACACCACCAGCCCCTAACCGTTCTGGAAGCGTTGTTGAGCGGATCTATGTTCCCGTTTATCAAGCGCCGTCGCCAATGCGCTATGCGCTGCCAGCAATTCCTGGTAGTCCCGCACTTCTACCACAAGTTGCCAATGCATTGCAGGCATCTCAACCTAACGTGGTGAAAAGTGCCCTAAATACGGTGCGACAAGCTGCCAAGCCTGTAACCGTCAATATGTTAGCGGCGGCTGTACGAGCAGAACTTAAACCTGTAGCTGGACGAACTGTACCGATTACCGTGCGGCAAACACCCAAGCCTCTACCTGCATTACCAGTGGTTCCATTACGTGCAGCACTTGCGCCAGAGTCAGAACCAACTATTACCCAGGAACAAGTATATCCGCCAACTGCGATCGCAGTTGCTCCGAGTAATACTCTCGAAGGATTGCTAGAGTTAGGTAACAAATCTGCCGCTTTGTTTAAAATTGACGGCGTGACTCGCCGCATCAATATGGGTGAAAGCATTGGCCAAAGCGGTTGGACACTGGTAGAGGTTAGTAATGGCGAAGCTGTCATCCGCCGTAATGGTGAAGTGCGATCCATTTACACAGGGCAGAAGTTGTAAAATCCAAGGCATCTAACTCACCAACAATTAGCTCCTGACTGGTGGGTTAATTTCAAAATGAATATGATTGTCGTGACCATTTAGAGACACACAAAGTTCCTCTTTAATTAGCTGTTGATCGTTGAAAAAGACTGCCCGTACCAGCTTTTGATTAGTAATCGACTTGAGAATAGCTCGTGCAGCATCGCGATCGTAGTTAGAACTTGACCAAACAATACCACCAAAATTCCCATTTTTTTGGGGTAAGTAAATATCGCACATCATGCCAGTTTCATGTCCATGATGATCGGGAGTATCGCCTCCATAAGGAAGACTAACATCGTTAATTGCGAATGGAGCAGCTAGGGGATGAGTGTTACGATAACTGTTTTGATAATCTTGGGCAATTTTTTTAATCACATCAGCTAACCAGTGTGTTCCAAAATCGTGGTTATCTTGAGTATCTTCCAGTTCACCGTTAACTAAACCATTATTCGGGTCACTTTTGGGCATCAACTCCCACCGTGGTGCATTAGCTGCTTGCAACCATCGATGAGTTATTCCACCAACATCAACTCTACCATCACCATTAACAGTACTGCGACCGGCAATAATTGATTGAAATAGTTTGATCGCATCAAATAGTCCTCTGTCTCTGTCTGCACTGTCAGGATCGCCTACCCATTTGTAGCCTAGCTCATACAATCGCGCCTTAATAGCCTTAACATCAGCAGCTTTATTGACTCCGCCAATTCCCACACTACCATCGAGTTTAATTACCTTCGCTCCTGGTAAGCTGGATGCTGTAGGTTGTTGAGTGTTCTCATCGTCCTTGTTATCAAAAGGAACAACAACTTTAATGGGGATCTCTAGAGTTTGATCGTCAACAGTAATTATCATCCGGCGATCGCCTTCTTGCTTAAAAACGAAATCAAATTGCCATTTGCCATCCTGACTAATTGCTACACTTAGGACTGGAAATTTATCGTTGATCGTAATCGACAAAACTTTGCCTCTATCGGTTAAAGGTGCTACGCCTTCAACCCTGAAATTTTGTCCTAATTCAACTTCTTTTGGCACACGAATTAACTGAAGTTGTTCCACTGAAGCGGGAATGGTAACTCCACCTGCATTAGCCAGTAACTTTTGTGCCTCTGGAAGCAAGTCTACAACTTTACTGACATATTTAGGATCGGATGAATAGCCTTTAGCCTTGAGAAAGCCAAGGAAATTTTCTGGTGTATTAGTATACTCCTCTAAACCTTTATACGGTGTGCGAGTTAAAAACTTCCAATAACCAATAATAAAAGCGTCTATATCCGTAAATTTACAGAACACAACTTCTTGTAGTTCAGAAGGAACCTTGATTTTCAAAGGTTCAGCAAACCCTTTCATATCAGGAATTCGCCATTTTAATCCCGCAAAATTATTAGCATTGACAGCAAGATCGCTTTTACCTCTGGCAGACTCTAGTAACCATTGAGCGAGAGAAACTTCTTTTAAGATTTGCCGATTGATTTCAGTAATTTTTGCACTTTCAATACCAACTTGTGTAAATATTTGGACTAAATCTTTGTTGGAATAATTGTTTACTAAATCATCTAGTAATGGCATGGATTTTTCCTTTAAAAACTATTTACATAACCCCGATTTATCTAATAAATCGGGGTTGTAGATGTTAACAAATGATGGAAATAGAATTAGTTAATCTTTTTCTATAACTTTGGCATGTCCAGCATAAACAAAATGCTCGTTTCGGTTTCCTTTACTTTGATCGGGCCACTTAACCGAATAATGATTTTCTTCAAAAATTACATCCAAAATTGGGTAATCTCCTGGCTCAATCTCAAAGATAGAATCTTTTGATAAGTCTGATGCCTGTTCTGTAGAAGGCTTTAAGAAAGTTTTAGTTGTAATTTCTAAAACGTATTTCTTATCAGCTTTAGGTTCCTTTGGTTTCGGCTGACCTATTAATCCATCTTTAATTGCTTCAGCCATTTTTTCAACATCGAATAGATCCATATCTACCTTGGCATCACAAAAGCAGCACTCAATTAAAATAGCTGGCATTTGTGTATTCTTCAGAACAAAGAAACCTGTATCTTTCACCCCTCTGTTATAAAAACCAAGTTGAACAATTTCTTTGAGAACTGATTCAGCAATACCTTGTGATGCGTTACTAATGGCATAAATTTCTGTACCATGAGCTTTAGCGTTAAATTTATTAAAATGAATCGAAACATAGACATTAACGTTATTAGCATTAGCCTTATTAGTTCGTTGTCTGAGAGAATCGGTTACGCTGCTAGCGCTTGTAGGAGTGCAATCGATGGCGGTATGATTTGCTGCTCTGAGTTTTTGTATCAATTGTGTACCAACTGCTTTAGTTAAAGCATCTTCTTGTTTGATGCCTGTTGCTCCTGTATCTGGAGGGCAGTTATGCCCCATATCAATACCAAATTTCATCTTGCTGATTTCCTTTTTATACTTTGAGAGGTAAGCATAATTTAATTACACTGTATTAATTATTAGCCTAAATATGAGCGCTCTGTCGGTGAGATAAAGTGAGTTTTTACTGTAAATAAATGTGACATTTTACGTAAATATCTCCTTTCAAGGAGATATTTCATAAGTTCAACGGATGAATGAAGCAGGCTGACCCATGACGGCACAAGAGGCGCTAAATCTAGTCGATACTCTTTTATGCTCTACCTTTGGGCAAAGACTCAATGATGTTCAATCTGTGGTTTTGTTGGAAAGTTGGCTGGGGCACACTTATGCGGAAATTGCGGAGCAGATAAGTTATGAACACGACTATATTAAACAAGTGGGTTCTCAGTTGTGGCGATCGCTTTCTCAGGTAATTGGTGAAGAGGTTTGTAAAAAAAATATCCAATCTGTTTTGCGTCGCTACCAGCAGTCTCAAAGTGGTGGATAAGGGATTTCCAAGAAATCAATTATCCAAATAAACTAAATACTCCAGATGTAGAGAACACAGAGAGAGGATTGTTGCGTTAGTTTTAGGATATTTTTTATTTGGAAGTCCCTGATTTAACAGTGTAGGCATAGCTCATTGTAGATACTTGAAAAGCGATTGAGGTTTTTGGGCAAAAGTTTGTGAATACGATTTTCATTTTTGACATATAGATAGAAGCAGACATTCCCAAACTAGCCTGGGTTGAGCGTAAGCAAGCAAGTATTTACGAGATTGTTCTAGCTGATTAATAATACTGGCTTGATGCCAACGCTGCCAGTAGAATTGCTGAAGGTAATCAACTAACCACAGTTGGGCTTCTGTATCTAAATCCTTATCAATTTTCTTGGCTAACTCCAAGGCTTTGCGGTAGGAAGCAGGAGCTTTTTTCAAATCTTCGAGTAACTCCGGGGGAATAGTTTGTAATTGCTCGTAAGATGCGATCGCACTTCCCGCGCTGCCAGCTGCTATACTCAGCACTGCCTGATTTTGCAAAATTTCTTGATGATTTGTTTGTGTGAGTACAACAGCCAAAGACTGTGCATCTAAGCGATAAAAAGGAATGCGTTGACAGCGTGACACCAAAGTTGGCAAAACAGACTCAGGTGTAGGTGCAATTAAAATTAACGTCGCCTGTCCCGGTTCTTCCAAAGTTTTAAGTAAAGCATTAGCTGCGGCTTCTGCCATTGTTTGGGCTTCTTCCAGCACCACCACATTCCTTGGCGCTTCCAAGGGCGGACGACTTAAAAACTCGGTAATTTCCCGAATTTGCTCTAGCCGAATTACAGGTGGTGCTTTACGCTTAAGTCCTTTTTCAGCCGCTTCTGCTGCTGTTAATCGTTGTCCCTGGTATTGATAGGTCGGTTGCATCCACAACAAAGCTGGATGGTTCCCCTGACGCAAACGGTTTTGTAAAGCCGCAGTGACTCCCATCTCGCGAGAAAATAGCAATTCTATAAAGCACTTTGCTGCTAAACTTCTTCCTACACCATCTGGCCCCACAAATAGATACGCTGGAGCAACCCGGTTTTGTCTGACAGCCTGAGTCAGTAATTCTATGGCTTGCGGTTGTCCTACAAGTGCTGCAAATGGGTTAATAGTCATTAGTTAATTGTAGAGTGACATTCTCACTTCTACAAGGATTTTGGGATACAAAGCAGTTCTCATCTCATACCTTGGAGAAGCCCTTATACTATTTCACTTTAAAGTTGGTATAAATAGGCAGCAGGGTGAAAAAGTTAGAGACAAATCTGGCATTTCGAGAAATGGTATTACGCATATAGAATACAGTGTAAAGGTGTACATTCATACTTCTATACATAGCAATAATTTCTGAGATTTAATATCTATTTTTTAGCTAAGTAAGTCGGCATAAAAAAACGAAACTATGTGAAGATAAGTAAATACGTAGGATATATCTACTAAGGTCACTTGT
>NZ_JAAGOG010000477.1:0-741 GCF_010747425.1 Nostoc sp. UIC 10630 | reverse complement strand
GGAGAAAACAGCAGGAAATACAGTCGGTACAAAAATCAGCCGCAATCAAGAGATTTGGGAAAGTTTGTACATTTCGGCGCAGAGTTATCTAAATCAGCACTTGGTGAAAATGGTCAACTCTAATAAGCAAGAAGAAGAATCGAAAGTGACAGAAGGTGCAAATAAGAGGGGAAAAAAGAAAAGGGATGAACTCAACGCGACTACTGCCCCGAATGGCACTAAGAAAAGCTGAAACCTCCTTGCTGGCAGGGTGTGGAGAGCGTGGGGGGTAAGATTTCTTCCCCCCACACTCTCCACACTCAAAAATCTTGTTATATCAGGGCTTTGCGATTAACTTAGTACTATTCTGTTCTAGGTTGAATTTATTTATCGCAATCTCAGGTTGATATTTTTAGCTGTTGAAATCAGGAAAATTAATTCAGTGATTTGATTTATACTTTTAGGTTCGTCTAAATATCAAAAAAGTTTTGTCGTATGTCCAGCCTGAGTCCAGACATGGTTCGTATCTATTTGCAAGAGATTGGTCGTTACCCAATGCTAACCGCAGACCAAGAAATTGCTTATGGCAGGCAGGTACAGCAAATCATGGCAATTGAGCAAAGAAAAAATGAACTCACCCAACAACTAGATCGTGAGCCAACAATGGTCGAATTAGCTGTTGATGTTGACAAAAGTGAATTGGAAATAGCTCAAATACAAAATCTTGGGCAACGAGCCAAACAAAAAATGGTGACAGCAAAC
>NZ_JAAGOG010000121.1:0-26262 GCF_010747425.1 Nostoc sp. UIC 10630 | reverse complement strand
TGACAGATTAGAACCATTTTTGGACAACGCCAAGGTCGTCTTTGAGGCGATGGAGAAGTTGACCAAAGGGCAAGTTACTTGGACTGAACTTCGTAAACAATACGGCTCTCATGTAGCGGGTGCAATTGGTAAAATCCGTAAACTTAACGCTGAATTTGATTCAGAGATGAGTAAGATAGATGCCCAAGATAGAGCCGACTTGCTGCGAATTGACCAAAAGCGTAAACACGGACTAGCCGAAGTTGCAGCCCAATTACACCACGATTTACAGGCGGAATTGTGGAGACATGAGAACAAAATTAGCGGCATAGAAAACAGGCAAGTTGTACAAGCCGAAAGACAAGCAATTACTACAGGATTAAGAGAGAAACGCCAACAACTTTTAGCCCGTGCGAGGTATGGCTCAAGGGCATTAGAGCCGAATCAAACACCCCAAGAAGTCATACCAATTCAATCCCAAAATCATGCACCAGCATCTAGTGTTTCAGCAACAGGAACAGTTCGCGGTTGGGGTGCAATGTTGGGTAATTTGTGGCAGAAACTAGGCGACAGATAACTATTAGTTAAAAGGCAAGGCTGATGCTAGTAAGGAAACGAAATGAAGATCCTCATAGCGTCAGCCCTTTTTCAATGGAAGGGCTGGCACAGAAATCACAACAACAACATCAGCAGCATCAACAATCAGAACAACCACAACCATTACCAGAAAATAACCGGGGTAGAACATTTAGACGTGCTGGTAATGCCTGTGAAATTGTCGCTGGCAGTTGTCTAAACAGTGCAGTAATTTTCACCTTTCATCTGTTGCAAGTTCACCCAGTTGGAATGTTCTTAGCTGTTGGTACTGCACACTTGTATTTTACTGCCACTGCAACAGGTGAAGGGTTCAATAATTTCGTCACTAATTTAATGACTGGTTGCAGTGCATCGTTAGCGTTGTTATGTGCGCTTAATGAACCGATTAGTGAATGGAATGAAGCGAGAACTTCTACTGATACAGCTAATACTTCAATTGAGTCGGTTTATAAGCCAAAAACTGCTGAATCTTCAAGTTGGATGGATGGTGCAGGAGTAGGCATATTTCTAGCGATATTAATGATTTTTCTATTTGGTGGTAGGAGAGGTAAATGAATTACTTAAGCGAGAAACATAAACAGTTATCCGAGTCACAACAATCGGGTTTAATGAAGTGGTTTGGTCGCCTACCAATGGACAAGAAAGCTGTTGCCATTGGGCTAAGTTTAACTGTAGGAATTAGCTCGGCAGCAATGGCGTGGAAAGGGGAGTCAAGCGACCGCATTTATTTTTGCGTTCGGACTCCCCAAAGCTACCTAAAGTGTAACGACAAGAATAACAGACCTTTTAGGATGACGCTCTACTACTGGGAGCAGTGGCAGTTAGAAGGAATGCCGCGCCAAGTAGTGCGTAACCCAGCTATGGGGGTAAATGGGTTAGTGAAAGCGACTAACCCATATAAAGCGTTTTGGGCGTTTGGTGGATTCCTGGGGTTTGCGCTAGCTGGGTGGATGCTGCGGCACTGCCAATCGGAAGAGAAGCAGAGAGCAGTTTTTGAAGACATTGCCCAAAAACGGGATGCTGCAAAAGCAGAGATGGCCGCACGTTCCGAGTTATTGGACAGTTACCGAGATGTTGCGATCGCAGAAGTGCAATTACAAGCCGACTTGGATCTAATCGCCAATGATCGCACTGTTGATATCACCAAAGCCGAGATTTACGCCCACACTGAAATTGAAGTTACGCAGATGGAGGCAACTGATGCCATTTTTGAGGCGCAAACGGCGGGGATGACCGAAGAACAGAAGGCAGATTACATCAAGCAACTGCGTGAGATGAAAACGCCTTATCTGCAAGGGAGTCAGACTTTACAGGGGACGATTGACCCCTCAGACAAGGTTACTGGGGGAGAACAGCCGGCAATCGCAAACAGTGACAAATATCGCTGGATTAACAACACCATCGGCTACCCCACTCTGATTTTTGGGGGCATGGGTGCGGGTAAGTCGTGGACTACTAGAGAGATTATTTGGAAGAAAGTACAAGCCGGATGGAACATCGTAGCGCTTGACCCGCACGGCACACAGGTCGAATGGCGAGGTGTGCGGCTGATTACCGGCTACAAAGAAATAGCCCTCTTTATGCAATGGTACATAGATGAAATGCGCCAGCGCTATGAAGATTACCGCAAGAGTGGATTAACAGAGGAGCAATGGACAGAACAATTACGAGCATCGGGCAAGATGCTATCGGTTATCTGTGAAGAATTTACGACCTGGACAGATAACATTGTTGAGCCAATGCCAGATGATTGTGAGGATGAAAAATGGAAGCCCGACCCTGATTTTATTGGTAAATGGTTTCGCTGTGCCATGACTGAATCTCGTAAACAATTAATGATTCCTTTGTTCGTAGCTCACGACCGCACGATGGAGATTTTAGCCAAAGCCAAAGGGTTATCAAAACTTCGAGATGCGGCACTGTTAGAAGTAGAACTAATCGCAACTATTGACCCAATTACGACAGAGGCAAAAGCTAGCGGTAGGGGTAGAATTAAGCTACCTGGACATGGGCAATGGATTGATATTGAACTGCCCAAGTTAGACCAGAAGCGAATTGATTTTCAGCTTGATGAATCTAGAACAGTTAATGAACCGCCAACCATCGATAAAGCCACTTTAGAGCGGATTTATGAACTGGAATTCAATCTTGGTAACAAAGCAGGTGACACCCAAGATGAACCTAAGAAACTATCACCAATGGCGCAAAAGCTGTATGAATATCTCACCAGAACTGAACGAATTGAAGCTGATGTAAGAGAGTTCAAGGGCAATTTTAAAGTGAACGGTGAGAGATTCACTGTAGAGCAAATCAAGGGCTGGATGTATGAAATTGTCGGCGTATCTTTAGCAGACTGGATAGCCGAGGGTGTTATCAAGCTCAATCAAATTTGACTGCTAAGGTGTCTGGTGTCTCGCCCCAAAACCGCCCTTTTTTCGCGGACACAGGACACCGGACACCACAGACACTAAAGCTCAAAACCCTTGTATAGCATAGACACCAGCAGACACCAGCCTAGACACCGCCCAGACACCAAGTGTCTTAAGCGTGTCCGCTAGACACCAATAATAAATCAGTCAAAAAATAGCCATTTATTATTAGAGGATTATCAATATCATGCTGAGAATAGTAATTGTTGAACCAGAAACATTGACTCTATTAGGCTTCAAGACTGCTATTTCACAATCTCCAGATATAGAAGTAACTGGTGATGCCACCAGTGGGAAGATAGGTTTTAAATTAATTGAACAGACCAACCCTGATGTTGTGTTAGTTGATTTACTATTGCCCGATATGAGTGGTTTAGAACTGACTCGTTCAATTAAAACAAAGACTAATAGTAAAGTAGTGATTTTTACTAATCAGACTCATTCCGACTTTATTAAGTCAGCTTTTCGTCATGGGGCTGATTCTTATATGCTCAAGAGTGCTGATATAGAATTGATTGAACTAGCCATCAAAAGAGCTTACTCTGATGAATGCCTGCTTGACCCGAAGCTGGCTAAAAAACTGTTAAAAAACCTTGATAAAAATAGATATATTGACCCCAACTCTGTTGACAAAAACTTGCTTGACTCTCCCACCGAACGACAAATACAAGTCCTGCGTTTACTGGCTCAGGGTTTAGGTTTTGAACAGATTGCCAGAGAAATGTTTCTCTCTGTTAGTACAGTCAAACATTATGCCAGCGATTTGTACAGTAAATGGCACGTCAAGAACCGTTATGAGGCGATAAAAAGAGGGGCGATGCTTGGTTATATCGACTATAACTTGATTGTGAATGAATGATGTATTGGTGAGGAGACGGAAGGTATTAAGTCGGGTATTGGTGGGGTTTATTTTTCTATTTAAGGTTATCAGGTAAAATATCGAGGAAAAGTTATTTACTCACCAGCTTTTTATAAGCTTTAAAGATCCAAGAATATGGACGATAAATTTATGCTAGCTGCTTTAGCTCAAAGCAGAAAAGCTTTACCAGAATGCTTACCTAACCCACCAGTAGGTTGTGTAATTGTCCATTCTAGCGAGATAGTAGCAGTAGGATATACGCGTTCGCCCGGAAAACATCATGCTGAGGCTGATGCACTAACCCACATTCAAGGTCAAGATTTGCACTTTTTGCAAATGTACGTTACTCTTGAACCTTGTTCGTTTCAGGGACGCACGCCCTCTTGTGCTTTGGCGATCGCTAAAAATCCGCGTATTCAGGAAATATATGTTTCGATAGTTGATCCAGATCCTCGCAATAACGGTAAAGGATTAGATATTCTCAAAGAAGCAGGGAAAAAAGTTCATGTCGGGTTATGTGCCGATGAAGTGAATGCTTTTCTTCAACAATATTTATTAAAGTGATGAATTACTAATTACGATATAGTTTCTCTGCATAAAACATAATCTCTTCATTTGTTAATTTAATTTCTGATTTTTGTCGGGGATATAAGTTTTCAACTATATCTGTCCTTATTCATTTGGATTTGAGTTACAAGTGCTGACTGTTTGTTTAATGCTGTGACAGCAAAGAAGGTAGTTCGTACATGGAGTAGAAGACTCGCGCTCCACAGTCTAGGAGTGAAGAAGCCTCACTCGGAGTAGTGTAACCCAAGACCTTCATACCAGCAGCAACACCTGCACGCACACCCAAAACGCTGTCTTCTACAACAGTGCAATATGCAGCTTGAACTCCCATATTTTTAGCTGCATATAAGAATAAGTCGGGTGCTGGCTTCCAGCTTCCAATCTCATACGAGCTAAAGATACGCCCTTCAAATCGAGGCAGCAGATTAGTGACACGCAGAGCTAACTTAATTTTTTCGGGTGGCCCACTGGAAGCAACACAGATAGGTAAATTGATTTTGTCAAGAGATGCCTCTATTCCTTCCACACTCAGCAGTTCACGCTCGAATGCCTCGGCAGTACGGACACGAAGCTGAGTCACAAAATCTGGCGGCAATATTTTTCCAAGCCTTTGCTCAATGACAGCAACACAATCAGTCATTTTGCAACCCTTGAATAATAAAATAGCTTCTTTAAGTTCGAGTATCAGCCCTAACTCTGCAACGAATTGGACAAGAACACGATTGCTCAATGTCTCGCTGTCTACCAACACTCCGTCACAGTCAAAAATAACCAGTTCTGTTCGCACTTGTATTTAAGTTCAAGATCAACTGTGGATTTCTAAGTTGCACCCATCAAGATTATCAGAATCAAACTTCTTGTTGTATATTACAGTAAATCTAGCAATTTACAGGAGATTAAGGTATAATTCTCCTCTCAACCAGTGTCCCCGATTAGTTTATGAACACTGTCTACATTTGTGATTTAGACGGTACATTGCTTGGAGATAATGCAATTCTTTCTTCGTTCAGCAAGAAAATCCTTCACGAACTCTTGCATCAAGGACTACAGTTTACTGTAGCCAGTGCGCGCAGCGTCGTTTCTATGCAAGTGATGCTGAAGGGTTTGAATCTTCGTCTCCCGGTTATTGAATTTAATGGTGCTTTTATTTCTGATTTGGATTCTGGCAGACACGAAATCATTAATTCTATTTGTCCTGATGTAGTTGAAAGTATCTATAAACTTATTCTTGAGTTCGGCTGTGTTCCGTTTGTATCTAGTTTTAACGGTACAGAAGACTGTGCATATTATAAGGATGTAATCAACGATGGTATGCGTTGGTATCTCAATGATCGCCTAACAAACAAAGACCGAAGATGGCGAGCAATAGAAGATTTGACGCATTCTTTCCATGATCAAGTCGTTTGCCTAACAGTGATTGGTCACGCACAGCAACTGCTCGAACTTCAAGGTGCGATTATTCAAAGACATGGAACTACCGTAGAGACACACTTGATCGAGAACCAATACTCTCCGGGGTGGTACTGGTTAACAATTCATGACTGCAAAGCTACTAAAGACCAAGCTATTCGGACTCTGGTAGAGAATTATGGGTTAGGGGAAAGTGAGATTGTGGTCTTTGGAGATCAAATTAATGACATCAAAATGTTCAAAATTGCCGCTCGTGCCATTGCAGTTGCTAACGCAGATGCTGAACTTAAGCGTTACGCGACATTAGTAATTGGCTCAAATACAGAAGATAGCGTCGTTAAATACATTCATCAGGATTGGTCAAACAGATGTGCTAGGCACAAGCTAGGAAATTGATAAAAATGTATAAAGCTATCCTATTTGACCTCGATGATACATTGCTGGATTTCTATGCTTGTGAAACCAATGCACTTAGAAAAACCTTTACACTTGCAGGATTCGATGTAGCAGATGATGGTGTGTGGGGAGCTATTTGGGACTCTTATGAACCAATCAGTAGTCAGTTCTGGAATCAACGTACAATCAATAATCTTTCCCGGCAGCAAGTCATCGAGTACTCAATTCTTCATACGTTGATTGCAGTAGGTTATGACTTTTCTCATTCATCAGTGATGGCACAGACGTATTGGGATGTTTTCTGCCGAACTGCATATCTTAATGTTGGCGTGATTGAAACGATTCAATCACTATTTGGCATATATAACCTGGGCATTGTGACAAACGGATATACACAATCTCAACGCTCTCGTATCTCCTTATCAGGATTAGAAAGTTATTTCCAATCTATTGTCATCTCTGAAGAAGTTGGCTACGCAAAACCCGCACGGCAGATTTTTGATATTGCACTTACTGATTTGCAAGTGGAACCGAAAGATACTTTATTTGTGGGTGATTCAATCACTCATGATTACTACGGAGCAGTTAATGTAGGCATTGATTTCTGTTATTATCAACTGCCAACACACCAGCCTACACCATACGTGCAGCCCAAATATATAATCAAGCAGATTAGTAAGTTGCTGGAGGTTTTAAGAGGAGATTCAAGGCAAGAATAAAATTAGCACTAATTTAGTAGTTTACCTGTAAGTTCCTTATGACTGAATTTGCTCAAGCTGATGCTGCTCCCCTGCCAGAGACAGATCATACCTGATGGTGGTACAAGTGCAGACTCTATAAGCAGGTTTTATAGTTCAACGCTAGAATGCGGGTTGTAGCGATTGCGAATGATAAGTTGGAATTGATGTCTTGAGTTCACCTTGGTGTCGCTAACGGAGTTACAATACTTTGGGTCATCAATTACACGTTATTCATAAAACGTGTAATCCCCTAGAAAGTAGAAAACATGAAGGTTAGCGGCAACGGACAAGGCAAAATATTAACCCAAGACGAATTGAGGCGATTATTCACGGAAGGATTTCTCAGCCCCCGCGATCGCGCTCTGTTTGGAATTTGCCTGTTCACTGGTTGTCGCGTATCAGAAGCACTAGCACTCCAGACGACTGATATCAAATCTGGTGCTATCACTTTTCGCAAGTCTACCACCAAAGGCAAGCATAAAACCCGAATTGTGGACATCCCGCCAGCGCTAGCCGCAATGCTAGGCGAGTACCAACTAAAACCAGGGGTAATGTTCCCAGGTATGCGCGGTGTAACTGAACGTCTGACTCGATTCATGGCAGACAAGATTCTAAGAGATGCCTGCAAGCGGATTGGCGTAGAGGGAGTCAGCACCCATTCGTTTAGGCGAACTGCCCTCACGCAGATGTCTAGCGCTGGCATACCTTTGAGAACTATTCAAGAAATCTCTGGTCACAGCGACCTGGGGACGTTGCAGCGTTATCTGGAGGTCACGCCAGAGCAGAAGCGAAAAGCGGTTTCGGTGATTGGGTTTTAGTGTGGGTTTGCGCTTGTGCTTGCTGTCATAACTACTATTATTCTCTTGTCATACTGATGTAATTTAAGTACGTTTTCCCACCAATGTATATACTCACTAAAGTAAGTGCGAAGGCGTTTAATAAAGCAGGAAATGGATATCCTAATAACTGACCAAGCCAAGCTCCTACCAGGGTTATCATTGCAATAAAACCAGCCCATGAGCTAATATTGCTAACCATAAATTCAAGATTACTTGGATTGCTTTGAGAAGAATTTAGATTATCTTGTCTTAATTCTTGCTCCTGAGCATTGAGAACAGTTTCATCATTAATAGACTGAGCGAAATTTGATGAGAGATGTTGTAGCCAAAATAAATAGCTTCCTGTTAAAGCACTTAAAACTACAAATCCAGCCAAAATTACTTTATAACTGACAGGTAATCCAAATGCTTCAGCCAGTAAAGTCACAATTGATGTAGCTAAACCTAGTAAGGCCAGACTAGAAGCGGAGAGAAATACTACGGGATTGTTTATATTAGATAACCGCATAAACAATCTGAACCAAGCAAACGCACCAAATACAAAGGGCAACCAAAAGATGACTAACTTCCAATCTTTTGAAAGTAGGTCAATTAAGTTGAAGTTCAGTTCCATAAAATATGAGAAATCCGAGATAATACTTAAATAAATGCTCTGGATTAAACACTTATGGCTAACTTAACATAGAAATCTAACAAACACATTCGGAAATACCTCATATATAACCTCAAAAAACTGACTTATAAAGATTGAGAATCATAAATTTAGCAGCTAATGATGACAAACAAATTAACAATACTATTTGTGTATTTCGAGTATTTGTTAAAGTGAAGTGTTCTTCTTATGTCTAACTATTATGCTTGTGAACCACGCATTTATTAAAAAAATAAAACTTTAGACGCTCTCTGATTGCTAAAGAATTTCTTGAGCCGCGACCGAGCAAGAAAGGTGGGCAGCATTGGCTCTTGAAAGTACTGCCATTGTTTACTTTTAAGCACCAAAGTAAGAAATTAAGTCCTAAAATTTCTTACTTTGGTCTTTTATTCGTTAGTTTTCTCTTTTTCAACTTTGTCTAAGAGAGATTTTCCATATTCAGATGCTTTTAAAATATCACTAAAAATAGGAATTCCCATTTTTTCAAGATACTTTATGTATGTTGCATTAAGTTGAGGATCTTGAACTAAATACATTAAAAGTTTCTTGTCATGTGATAAATAAAATATTGCTGCACTGTTTAATTTAGGTATACTGCAAACGTAAAAATTTTCTATTAAACCTAATTGGGTAAGGTGGCTATGAATAATCTCATCAGTAATTTGAGGTCTTGTCTTATCTTTCGACTTTTTAGTTTTACGTTTCATCTTCTAAATTTAGTATTTAATTTCTAGTTTATCTCAGCAATATAAAATGTTTGAAACTCAAAATCCCAATCATTAAGTATGTAAAGTTTTATGATAAATATATAATTAAGCCTTTTATCGGCTTGGCTTTTATATACCGATATCATACTTATATTGTACTTTTTGAGAACCAAGCTGGTACTAAATTAGTACTAACTTGGTTTTATCTCTTAAATAGCGCGATAAGTTAGAGAGCTAAAACACAGTTACAGTTTTATTATCCATCTGTGAACAAAGATTCTAAATCTCGATACCCGCTTGCAACACGAGCAACACTAATTCCATCTTCTCTTGGGTAGTAAAATATAATATAATCATCCACAACAAATCCGCGCAGGTTTGGTACAAGCCTGCTATAACTTTTACCCATATTTGGGAAATTAGCTAATAATTTACACTTGGCGCGAATTTCATCAAAAAGCTTAGAGGCTGCTTTTGGGTTGCTCCGAGCAATATATTCACAAATTCCATCTAAATCTTGAATTGCTGCCTCTGAGAGTGAATAATTATTCATTCAGAAGATTCCTCAGCAATTAAACGAATTTTTTCTTGGAATGAGGCAAATACAGCTTCGCCATCAGTTACTTGTCCTGCTGCAATTTGTTCAGTTCCTACAGCAATTTTTTGGCGTAATTCTTCAAGTCTCTGCTCTCTTTCTTGTAGCAGTTTAAAGGCTTCATTGATGACATCATCTGCACTGGCGAATCTACCACTTGCTAACTGTGCCTGAATAAATTGCTCTAGTTCTGGTTTAATTTGGATGTACATATCGATTAAGAATTTTGGTGAAAAGTTGTTGGACATTTTATAAAATTAAACTGTTATTACCTACAGCCGTCCTTCCCGTTGCAGTTTCTCCTGGGCAGCAGTCAACAGCCATGCCCTACGGCTGGTCTTAGTTAGTTTGCGTGCATCATCAATGAGGTTGCACAACTGCTCAGGTATCGCCATTTGAAACCGTACTTCTTTAGGAGTGTCGTCAATTTCGTTCTCTATTGGTGGTGGGCTACCAGCATTTATGACACGCTCAATGTCTACCTGTAAGGGCTGGTTTTCATTAGAGCGACTTGGCTTCTTAATAGTCATTTTGTACCTTTTTGATTCGGATTTGATACTATTTTAGTACTAAAACAGTACTGATATAGTGCCTCAAGCTCCTGTACTGCTTTAGGATCGCGTGGCTTGAGTTCAGTTACAGCCAAGCCTTGGGTATGGGCATTGGGAAAAGATTTTCTATCTCCAAGCCTTGGTGATATTAAATCAATCCCTGGAGTCTCCTGAATGATTTGCATTGCATCCTCGTTATCTCGCCCGGATGCGTCGGCACGATTGAGGAACGCCCAAGCTTTTAGGTCTGGGTTGACAGTTCGCACTTCATCTAAAAGTGCTGCTACCTTCTCCAATGTCCAAATATCTGGCCCTCGCGGTGGCATGGGTAACAGCACAAGATGAGCAACGGTTAACGCTGCCCTTTGAGTGGTTGTATCACGTCCACCTACGTCAATAATTACATCTTCATAACGGGGAGCTAGTTTCAAGACTTCATCTCTGGCGGCTCTACCGCGAAGCTGCACACAGGTAAGCTTTTGACTACCTTCAGGATAATGTTCGCTACGGGTTGAAGCCCAGAGGGTGGTTGTCTCTTGCTCGTCGCCATCTACGAGCAACACATCGTCACCATCTGCTACACGTCGAGCCGCTAGGTTGGCGGCTACTGTACTCTTGCCTGCCCCGCCTTTGATGCCGCCGATAACGACAATCATGGTACAAATTCAGTTGTTAATTGGTTCATATATTAGACTAATTTGGTACTTAATTAGTACCAAGCCAGTATTATAAGCGAATTAAGAAGATTCGCCATATTTTAGTTGAAGTTTTAGTTTACGCAGTCTGAGCTACTCCATTTCAATAATAATAGGGAACACAGACATTAGCTTTTTCTGAGAGCGGTTTTAAAATTTGAGGTGGCAGCTTGCTCACGATTAAGTCCGCTCCCGATTGGATTTTAGTTGCGCCCATAACGTTATGGGTAACTATAGATGCTTTGTGATGTTGGCGTTGCACCCGCCCCAGTCTAACGACAGTTTTACCTAAAAATGAATTTAGGAGAAACGTTTTTCCTAAACCAAATATTTGAGAAATTTTTGACGCTACTCTCAAAACGGAGAGCGGGTGAAAGGAGTGTAGAAGGCTCCCGCCCCAAGTCTTGCCTCACTAGAACACCGATTCACTAATCCTCACAACCAGGTTTTTGTTCTGGCGAAGACCGAAATTTCGTAAACGCACATTGAACAAACCGGGGTTTTCGTCACAAATTTGAGTACTGAATCGGTGTTCTAGTGGACAAGTGACTGCATAGCGACAAAACCTGTAACCATTCATCTTCGGATATAAGAGCAAGTTTTACCGATTGCTGAACTATAAGAGTACGTTGAAATCTTAGAAATATTCTCGCCCTAACAGCGACAGGATACACATGAAAATTAATTTAGGAGAAACGTTTTTCCTAACCCAAATTCAGCACAACCAAATGACATTGGTAATGGCATTCTCCTTAAATATCATTACCGTTGCGAGAGGGTGATTGCTGATTTTTGCTCAAGCTTGTGCAATTACGGCATGGTCATCAAAACTGAACCAAAAGCTTCTCGGTCGAACTAGCGGCGATCGCTATCGCTTATGTTGGCATCCTTCACAATTTATTTTCTTCTGATTGATTGCAGTCAAAATAAAAAATAGGTAAGTCCTAGCGTTATGAAATAATTTTTAAGTCGATATTAAGATAGCATTTGGATTGGCGGGGCTAGCCAAAATAAGTAAAGACTACCAATTTCTGGTTTGGAATAACAAGAATCTTTCCTTCGTCTTGGGTGGAGTAGTAGCTTCCTTTTTTAGAAGCAGCCGCAAGAATTTTGGACAACAGTAAGCTACTTGCACCCGAACAACCCAAACCTGGCCAAGAGCCTTCACTCGTCCATGAATTGGGAACTGGTGTTTCTTTCCACGAGGTATATGTGTAGTAACGCTCTTTGCTTTTTCTTGAATAGATAACGTCGTTAAAAAAATCAAGTCCTTCGCGGTCAATGGCATCCGCAGTTGCATTTGATAGCCGAAATATAGCTGCACCACAACCCTCTCGAAAATAGCTCTCACCGCCAATATGTATGGCGTAGGTTATGTCAATTTTTGCGGGAATAATCCCACTATACCAATCGTATTCAAAAGCTGACCATGCTACATATATAGTAATAATTATTGAGACAATGATTTTTAAAGAATTTTTCATTAGTCAGGCAAAGGAGTTGAACAATTCAAAGCTAACCTCCTATCGTAGCAAAACCTTCCGTTTCGTCTACTCATTAATATTATTAAGCAGCATCAATTTAATTTTCTCTATACGTTCGCCTTTACTTCGACCGAGCAAGGAAGTTGCTCAACATTGGCTAATGAAAGCTTTACCAGCAACGGATTTTATTTAGTACATTTTATATTTCTGAAATTTGACTTACCTGACCCAAGACATGATTATGAAAGGGCATAATCTAATCGAAGAAATGAGGGTAAATCAAAGGTTAATTTATGAGCTGGAAGATGACGGCTGTTGAGTTGTTGGAGCGTTACGCTGCTGGAGAGCGTGATTTTGCTGGAGTTGACTTGAATGGAGTCGATTTGAGTGGGGCTGTGTTGAGGGAAATTAATTTGGATCGAGCTGATCTTACTGGAGTTAATTTCACTGGTGCTGATCTTAGTGGGGGTTATGCTAGAAACCACGGGCCTGCATATACCAAAATTAGATATGCCATTTTGAGAAATGCTATTTTTCGAGATGCCAACGTGAGTTATGTCAATTTCTTTCACTCCGATCTGAGTTTCGCTAATTTTAGTCGAGCTTATGGTGAGGGGATTTCCTTTGAGGATGCCTGTTTGTTTTGTGCTGAATTGAACGATGCTCAGATCCGAATTTGCAGTTTTGACGGAGCTAACGTTGAGGGAACTATCCTCGAAGATGCTTAGTGGATTTGATTATACTTTTAACTCTTATAAGTTCATAATCTATTCAGTATTAATATATTGATTTTTAATTAGCTTAGATTTCCAAACAAGGCAAGTGCTATTTTGACTGCCTCCTTTCTCACTAGATAAAATGTCGTCTAACCCCTAAATCCCGACATTGCTGTATTTTAATAATTTTATTTCAGTTCCAGAAAATCTTTAGTTACTCTAACTATAAAATCTCCGTTTATATAATTTGAAGTATAATTGGGCGTTAATGGTAGATTTTCACCCGATTCTAATACTAAAATAACCCGAAAAAAGTATTCGTCTATACTAGTATCAATTCGTTCAAGTTTAACATCAGTAATTTCGTTCAAAGAATATTGAAAAACTGTTTTTCCTAACGTTCCAAACCACTTGTAACGACTAAGCTTGACAGTATTTGTTTCCTTGTCAAGGTTACAAGTGATAAATAAACCTGGTGACGCTACTAGCAACGCTAATATTCCACAGAATACAGTAAACCTGACAACAATGTAACCCATAAAAGTGTCATCAAGTATAACCGCTAAATTGTTCTCTGTAGGGTTTTTCAAAAATTTGTTAATTCTTAATACTATTGATTGTAATTCTTCAAGTTTAAATTTTGGGTATGTTCTATCTGTAAAAGGAAAGCTATCTTTATCAGTTAATAGTAAAATTTTATATGAGTATCTAGGCTTAACTTGACTATCGGTTTGCATCTCTGTTTCCAATTTAGCCTCTAGTAACTCAGAAACTAGCACTTCACTTTTTTCTTGACCAAACCAATAGTTTTCTGTTAACTTACACATTCCTGTTAGAGTATTTTGTCCTGCACTCAAATCAATATTTGAAGTAGATATATTGTTTGGATAACGATTGCAGACAAGTTGTGTAATAGGTGTAAATACAATAGACGCAAATAAAAATAGAACAAATAATTGACTAAAAAATATTCCCACACCTAAAAATACTTTTGGTCGAATAATAAAAATAAGTTTAGTTGATGTTTGCTCTGAGATTTTTAGAGGATTAGCTAGAGTCAAATAACATCCAGCACCTAAGTTAATTGCCAACAGGATGGCAAATAATAAAACAGTCATTTTATTTGTAGCTCCAGGATAGCTTTAGTAGTTAAAAATCTTACGCGATTATTTACAGCTTGTCTTAATTTTGAGGATTTAAGAACTCGTGGCTCGGAGTCGGCGCAGCAGAGTGGCTCTTGCGGGATGCAGGATCTAGTTGTCCCAACCAGTAATCTTTCTGCCCGTAAGAGCCACCGACTCCGAGAGCGAAGCGGTCACGAGTTCGTCGGCTCAACACGGCTACTGACGGGTCTACTCCAAAAATCGCATTCAATTCTTGTGATTAAACCTGACCTGGAAATTATCTTCAGTACACTGTTGTCTGCCTAGACACAATAAGAATACTTGATACAAAAATGAGTATTGCGGGTAGCAATAGGGAGTATTTGGGCGGAGAATTTCTGTCCTGCTTTCAACGGACGCTCACACTTTTTGGATCAAAAATGAGTATTTGCGCGTCATTTGAAACCAAATTATTGCTATTAATCAACTCTTGAGCAAAACTATATCTTTTCTATATTACTTTATACTACATTTGTAGCCAAAAAGCTGGACTTCAATTTTTAGTTACACCAAAGCTATGCTGCAAACATCATTTACTACGTAGAGTTTATGTAGTTTACAAGTATTGAAATAGTAGTTCTAAATACCTTGCTCAACTGGTAGCTGTTGGGTAGCTCAACTGGTGACATACTGCTACCAGTTGAGCAGTAAAAAAGCGAGTTTTTGACAATTTGATGATTCCCCAACTGGTAGCAGTAGAGTAGCCCTACTACTACCAGTTGAGCATAAGACATTTATTGAAATTTTCTTGCGTAATGCTTACTGAATATGACTTACAGCAAATCTTGAGCGCTGAATTCATTCTCAATAACTTCAAAATTATTGAGAACGTATAATACAACTGTGTTGCAATTGCACTTCAATAATTCTTTCATTAACTTAACCCAGCCCACTTAACATCCGATTTTTTTTCTTCATACCTAAATAGAAATTGTTCCTTTTACAATCTCCACGCTTGTCAATAGAGATGAAACTTGTTTTAAGTAGTGAAATTGTCTGATTAATCACAGTTACAAATAGCAGACATTTTGCACCTAAAACCCCGATTCCTGTGCAAAATGTCTGCTATTCTGCACAGCTTAGACACGCTTTTAACTGTTATAGCTGTCAAGGAACTTTGACTATTCACTACAAAATGTCTGCTATTTAGAACATGGCTTTGACCAAAAAATTGGTGTCTAATACATACACCAACTACCTTTTAGCCATTTTTATCAAACTGCCCCATTCTCAATAACTCTAAAATTATTGAGAATATATAATACCTTTGTGTTGCAACTGTACTTCAAAAAACTGCTCTCTTAACTGCCCAGCTAGTAAAAACTAAAGCGGAGCGATCGCGGCAACGAGTTCGGTCTACGCTCCGCGTGGCTCACAGACTAAAACCACGGTCAAGCTGTTTCTGCTTTTGTTGCTCCTCCCTAAGATGAGCTTCTAATTCCTGACTCCAATCAGGATTATGGGTTTTGAGCCTTTTACCCTGTGGCAACAATTCTAATACTGCACTAGCTGCGTTATTTCCTTGCTCATCATTATTGAATGCTACGACAACCCTATTGAAACTCTTGAGAAATTCCATAGGTAGGTTATTCGGGTCATCACCTACTATCAACATGGTTCTAGTTGGTGGTAGCCCTTTACAACTTGAGATCAGGTAGGTGGCTGCTGACATCGCATCAATCGGTGTAGAACACAAAAAGACGTTTTCTACCTTGTCCGTTGGTTGCCCTCCTAATCTCAGATAAAACCAACCATTTTGCGTAGAGGTGTTTTGGTCGTACTCCACAGCGCGATGATTTTCTCTAGGCTTTGACCAAACTAATGCGCCAGTTTTTTCACCATCTAAATCACGCTTGATAAACAAAATATTTCGTTGCTCATCCATGTAAAGCAACTGATTATTATGTAATCCTTGCGAAATATAATCTGGTATATAGCGTTTCTCGCTTAAGTACTTGTGCAATACTTGCCAAACAACTTTATCCTCTGGTGGTGGGGTAAACTGGGGCTGTTGCTGTTTGTGTTCAATATCTTGAAAGAGTTTTTCTAACTGCTCAACTGGGAGTGGTTTAACAGGTTTGAGCAGCAATTCATTAATAGGTTCATCATCACGTTCTGGTTGGTAGTCAACACCGCGATGTTTTTGCAGCCCAGGGAAAGTGTAAGCTGCACCTAGTTGTGTACCACTGAAAGCCTGCCCATCTTTCTCGTAAGAAATACCTTTAGACTTACCGTTCCTAGTGAATCCTGTTCTTACACTAATTCCTGCTTGCTGCAACCGCATGATCAGCGTTGGCATTTGGGGATTATCAACTCTGGCCCTATCAATTGTCTGCTGAATCTGCTCCTTAATGATGCGCTCTGGTGGGGTATCGCGCTTACCCGATGAATATTCTTCTTGTTCTCGCCTTATGCGTCTGATTTGTCCCGTGCTGGGTGTGCGGTTTAGTTTCTCTCTACTGCCCTGCACTTGTACTAACTCATAGTCTTGCTCGATTTGTCGCAGAACTTTTTCAGAACGAACATAATCCCAGGAATCATGCACTACTAGTCCCGTGTCCATCCTGATTCTACTGGCTGCAATATGGATATGGTCGTCGTCGGTGTTATGGTGGCGAAAGATGACAAACTGATTGGCATCAAAACCCATTTCCTTCATGTAGCGATCGCCAATTTCGCTCCACTTCTCATCATCTAATTTATCGTCTTTAGCTGCTGACAACGAGACATGGTAAACAACACGTTCTGCATCAGAATTTAGTTGTCTCGACAGCTTAAATTCCCGCGCTAATTCACGGGCATTTCTCCCACTCATGTTGCCGCCGATTAGTTTAGCATCTTCGCGTGATTCTAGATAATCCAACAGCTTGCGAAAACCTCTGCCCTTAGTCTGCTTCCCAATCATCCTCTTCGTCTTCCTCTTCCGAATCTTCAGATTCAATATCATCCGAGGCAATCTCTCGTCTGCACTGATGCAGCAGTTCTAAAAGTTCTCTTAGCAGTTCGGGTTTTGCAGGTAAAGTTCGCCCAATTTTTAGGGCTATGTTGGTGGCTTTGACAAGCTGGTTGAGGTTGTTCCCAATTTGTCCTAATTCCCAATATGTTTGTAGACTAATCTTACTCAGTCGTTTTGGTAATGGACGCATCAACGCATTGCGTCTCATTAGTTCACTCGCTGACATCCCCGCATCAAGTGATTTTATTCGCAGCAAGTCCAGTTCGATGTCGCTTAATCTCACTGGGAAAATATGCTTTCGGACTAGAGCTTTTGACTGCTTACGGTTCGCCATAATTCGAGAAGATATCGGGACATTGCGAGGGGGGTTTTTCAAGGGGGGCTTCCCCACTTGAACCAGTCTGCCGTTCGAGCGCAGCGAGACAAAGCGTAAGCTTTGAGGCATGGCTGGCTTCTAGCCCAAATGCGGAGTGGAAGAGGTGTAGAGTGCTACGTATGTACGGAGGGCACAGCGATAGGCTGGAGGCGAGAGTACAACGGCGTAGCCGTGATGCTGACTATCCTACAATCAACAGAGGAGGATAGCAACGGCGTAGCCGGAATTTGAGATAATCAAGCAGTCGGTAAATTCTGGTTCGGCGTAGCCACAATAGAAGAAATAAAAACGGCGTAGCCGCTATATGAAAATTCTCTTCTTCAGCGAAGCTGCCACACAATATAATAGTCCGGCGTAGCCACAATACTAAAAAATAATTCAGCGTAGCTGTTTTAAGTAAAAGTCTAGATTCAGCATAGCTGTAATAGTCAGATTTTTTAGCATTAGCTTGAATAAGACTACCAGCGAAGCTGCCACACTAAAAAATATAAGGCGTAGCCGTAGTACAAAAAGGTAATTCGGCGTAGCCGCAATAGTCAATTTTTTTGAGGATTTTGAATCAGATTTTTTCAAATAGCCGATAATTATCAGTTAATCGGGATTCATGAGATAACCATGAGTGAGCATCAGAATTCAGAAGTAATTACGAAAGAGAAGATTGATGAAGCTATCAAAGTTTTACTATCCTCATAACTCACTTATTCATCAAAAATCGTTAGCGCATCTGGACGGCAACGTTTAATGACAACTTTTATCCCCAAGGCTCCCTCGCTTTTCAGGTCGTCAATATACCCAGGGCAAGCAGCTTTCGCTTCAATAAATGTTTGAAAAGGGCCAAAATAGTAGATGCACTGAGGACGTTCAGTGATGATTTCTGCCCAGCAATCACTAGTAACTTTTTGAATAATTCTTAAAACCAAAGATTTAAACCTGTTAAACATAAAAGATTTGGTGAGGATAATAGTTGCTCTTAAACAGCATGACTGTTGCTGTAATAATTATCATCTGCTGAAAGCATAGATATGTGGATGCCTAAGCCAGGAAGTCACTCCCCTGACTCGGCTACAGAACCGTGTGTGAGCGCAAAGTATATGTTCTACTGGACTGTTGCCCAAAAGTATGAAGTGATTAAATCAGACTAGAGAGCAGAACTGACCCAACAAGAGACAGAGTTAGGATCTGGCGACTTAGCCAATCAGCGTTTTCGCGCAGGATATGCAGAATACTACCGTGAACCACTGTTTCTATGTGTATCCGCTCCTGTAGAGGGAAAGAGTAGCGACTTTTGGGGGTGCTGGATAATTCCTCTACCCCTTCGACTACATAGCGGTTAGGGACATGGCTTAGAATGTGGGCAATTAACTTTTGGCGCAACTCATGAATCGAAAAAGCTAATTGATAAGGATGTTCCGGGTACTCATCTAAGACATTCTCAATTTCTTGAATGACTATTGGCAATGTTAAATTGATCAACGTATGCGACATTAGTGTTGTTTGATATAAGTGTTGTTTGATATAAGTGTTCACTTTCAAGCTGAGATTTATCTTAGTGAGCAATAACCCACAACTAAAGTTTTTATTAATACTTCTTACATAGCTGCCTTCTGCTCTCTGCTTTTCTTTGTAAAAAGTGTAACAACCAGACGTTTTAAATCGAGTATATACAAGAGTTTCATTGATAGTTGAATTGTATAAGTTGATTAATAACCGCGATTTTCAGCAATTTGATTATTTTTCTCGGAAATTCTAGCTGGCTCAATTACTGCCTCTAAAGGTCAAAATTAGCCACGCTCGAACCAGCACTGCTTTTTAATATGGCAGTGCAAATATGATTTCAAAATTTCTCTGGTCTATTTCAGTCCTTATCTACTGGTGTCAGTTCAGTGAACGGCAACAAAACCACTGTATTGTTGGTTAAGTTCTGACATCTGGCTCTACTATCTAATGTTTTGCTCTGTACTAAAAATTGGTCTACATCTCCTGTGACGGTACATACAAGTCCAATCAATGTTTCTATAAGGGATTTCGGGTGATGTTGATTTGGATCTCCTAGATTATTTTGAGTATTAAAAGACATAGCTGATCCATCACACTCTCCAAGATTTTGAAGCCTTTCGCGTCGTGCAGCACGTTTAGCTAATATGGACATCAGGTTAGACCAAGTTTCTACATCCAGTCGGTAGACTTTAATTTTTTGCCTCTCAAACCCCGGCTCAAACCTCGACCAGCGAAAAGCCGCTTTGATTCCCAACTGCGATAACATTTGATGCACAACCTGAACATCACTCATTTTGTCGCTAATGGTGAGTTTGAGATGGTGGAATATTTCTGAGGCATAGAGACGAATTTTGTCGGCGTAGGGTTTGAGGTCAGCTTTAGTCCATTCTTTAAAAGGATCTAAAAAGTCGTTTAATCCAAATGCTTCTCGCATAGAGCGCCGCAGCGCTGTACCAGAAATATCCCACGGGCAAACAGCTTGATTCCAATTAGCTTGTTTCTCTAATGATTTGGCTGTTCTGTCAATTCCTAATTCCGGGTATAGTTGCGCTTCTAAGTTGAGCAGTTCCCCACGTCGTCGGCCTTGTTTGTCCCAAAGTACATGTTCTAGAGTTAGCTCGTCTACGCAGTAGAAATCTTTCAGATAATATTTTCTAATTGCTAATGCATCTTCTGGTGAAACTGCTTCTTGGGATTCCAAGAGGGCAATTTCTGGGTAAGTTAAATCTGCGGCGGCTACTATGTCTTTGGCTTCAATTTGTTTGATTTCGTCTTTGGCTGACTTTAGTAACAGTTTGACAGCTTTATTCGATTCTCGATTATCAATTGTAATCTGATGCCCTTCATGTCTTAGTCGAATTAGCAGTGCATCTCTTAGATTCATCATCGAATAATTCTGCTCGGCACTAATTCGGGCATACAAATTAACATGAGGGTTTGATTGCCAATCGAAATTAGCAATACCTTCAACAATATCTGGTCTGAGGTTGGAGCGGACTAAACTAACAGTGGCATCTGTTCTCTGTTGTAATTGGGCTTTAATTTCTAGATAATTACTGGAACGAGAAACTTTACAGTAATTTGTTCCACGTTTGGCACACCAAACCGTGCGGTCTACGTTGTCTCGCAGTCGGGCTAAAGATTGGGACATATCAGCGTCGGTGGATGATGCCCCGGTGAAAATTCCATAGACTTTCTCGACAAAATCTGGAATTTCTATGCTGACTCCGGTGGCGACTGTGGGAGAACAAATAATTACGTCATATAATCCTTCTGCAATCACAGCGTCAGGATTTTTCAAAAACCTTTTTTCGTCTGGATTGCCACTGGTTTCTGAGTTAACCAGCAGGATTCTAATACCAGGAATTTCTTTTTGTAGGAGTCGCGCTGTTGTCTTGCTGGTGGCTTTGCTATCTGTGGTGACATATAGCGCCTTACCTTGCTCGATGTTCCGTGCATTTTGGATTAACTCGTTGATCACAGCTGATTTATCTTTGGCTTGAATAAATGTTATGTGGTAGGGTTTGGGTTGATAGTCGTTATAAATTAAGTAGATTGGATCTGGGCTTTCTCGGAGTTCCCAGATGTAATTTAGGGTTGGGTTGTTTAAATCAGCATCAGCAACAATTATTCTCCGAGCGACTCTAATTAATTCTGCAAATCTCGCTAGTAATGCGGGACGTTTCCCGTCTTTATCACAGGTGCTAGAAGTTAGTAAGTGACGAACAACTTGGACGATTTCATCAATCATTAAGTCACAGCCAGCAAATTTTTTCGGGTCGATGGCTAGGAGTGAATCAACACAGAAACCAATTCGGAAACTGTAAGCTGATCCTTTGATAAAATTGCCGTTGACTTTATCTAAGTCGCCTCGGTAATCTAAATCTGCCCTGGCACATAAATTCTGTACAAGCGCTATTCTGTGACTCGGTGCTAATAATTTCGGAGAATGCGCTGTTGTTTTGGCCATAAACTTAGTTTTACCAGTGCCTTTGCCTGAGTTAAGGGCAATAATTCCTGACTCAGGTAAGTCTTTGATCTCCAAGGTGGATAAGTCAGCTGTGGTCAGTTTTAATGAGGGTTCGTAAGTTAAGCGATTTTCTAAGCGTTGCCACAACTGCCAATGTGCTACTGAAAGGGCTTGGTTTAAGGCTGTTGACCAAGCAGCCACGCCTTTCGTTACTATCAGGTCATCAACGCCTTTACACAGTCCTTTTTGACCGTCCCAGATGGCGATATCAACTATTGATCCTGCGGCGGTCAGTAATCGGCTAAAGCGGAAAGTCGCAGCGTTAACTCGTCTCTGGGTTAGAGTATTGGTGTCTTGGTCAAAGGCGAGGGTAATTTTTCTGCCCTTAACAGCAAATCGTGCTATATCTGGGATTAAATAAGGCTTGACAGGGTTGCCTAATAAATCCTTGCTACGGTAGCCGCCGTTAATCCCGTAAAGGGCAATGGCTACAAATCCTTCTGACAACATGCATAAGGATTTTTTACCGCCTTCTGTAATTACGATCGGGATTTCTGGGTGGAGTTCTAGCCAGTCCCAAAAACTTTCTCCTGGTGGGGGGACTTCTACGCCGTAGCGGTTGGCTATTAAGCGTCTATTTTCTCGGTTGACGGTGGGGAGATAAGCCCGTGAACCGTTGCCAACTGGGGTTTCGTATTTTTGATCCTTGTCTTTTTTCGTGTCAATCCTGGGTTTACTGAGTTTGCCTTGCCAGGGGCTACCGTCTTCGTTAAGAAATATTGCGGCGTGGAGTGTGGGTTTGGCTTGATGCCCAAATCTGGTATATTTCCAGTTCAGTGCGTCGTGGATTGGGGTTGATACATCCCCGCCATCACTAATTTCTATGTCGGAGACGATGCGGATGTTTTCAGTGTACAGAGAAACTGCGATCGCAGAGCCGGTAATAAATTCTCGCTCAATTCTGCTGGCAAACTCACTTAAGCTTTCTACTGGCAGTAGATTTTGAGCAGATGGTAGAACACTTGATAGATTTTTCAATTTCTTTCTCCTGGCAGGGGTTAAATTGCCCTCGCCAAGAAAAAACTGAATGTTAACTTTTATCTACAGAACAGTTGGCGTAACTTGTGCGGTAGATGGGGAAAGAGCCAAGTAGTTTGGGTAAAGCCTTCATGCCTGTTACTTTTTTCTTAGGAATCTGTTGGAAATAAATAATAGACATTTATAATTAAGGGAAGGCTCCACTTGATTCTTACTCCAGTGGGGGTTTACACTCTGTCTTTTCTAGCGGGGTGGATGTGTGGTAGGTGTTGGAAGCACCGAAGCCACAATTTACGAGCAAAATCAAATGAAGAATTTGAGCCTAAGTCTGTGAGTTCGTACCTCGCAGGCTTTTTGGTTTTTATTGGCTCAAATTCCAGGGATTAAAGACCATAAATAAGTGGTTAAAGACCATAAATAGAAGTTATTCGGTTGGGGCTAAGAGGTTGTCTGGTAGTCAGCATATTATCGAGTAACATTAGGCACATATTGCAATCTGGCTAACAATTGCCACTGAACAATCTCTCTCATCTGTAACTGGATCAAACTTTCGCTCTTCTCGCTCTACATCATCTGATTGGTTCTCCTTTGTCATGCTGTTTCTCTTTTGTTAGCTCCTTTTTCTTTCTTTTTTGACGCAATAGCTTTTTTGAGAAGGATTTTTGCTAGTTGAGGAGGAGTCATAAATTCTTCTTGTGCCCATTCTTGTAAATATAAATACTCATCCTCCTCAATACGAATGGTCAATTGCGGCTTTTTTGAAGGCATAGTCAAATTAAAATACCATGCCTAATTATTCATCCTTTGAGTCTTATTTTCCAATGGTGAATCAAAATATTGACAGGTGATTCACCTATGAATTAACATAACAGATAAGACAGGAAAACAGCAAGCACCGTTAGCTGATGCCTGTCCACCGAGCAAGGAAAAGCTATATAAATCAATCCTTTTAGCGTGTGGAACTGACAAAGTAACGGTAACTATCAAATGCTTGTCTTACCTTTGTCAGTACCTAACGCTGACCATCAGTCACTATTTGTCCATTAACCGATAGATGCTCTATGAAAGCGTCAAACTCCTCACGGGGACTTGATTTAGATTCCCCTGGTTTGTTTTGCTCAAGTTATGTTACAAAATCTGAACTCGCAAGAATTCTTAATGTTGCTCGTTCAACTTTAGTCAGTTGGGACGGCATAGCTCTTTACCGCATAGATGGCTATCGGCAAGCCTACCCAGTAAAAACTGATGGCAGTACGGATCGCTCTTGTCCGTTATCCCCGTACCAAAGCTGGGTTCTGTCCCGCATTGGACGAGTGATGGCTAATCTGCGTTCTGTCGAACGGGTAAAGAACTACATCAAAAAGTATCCCCAGGAATTCAGTCAAGCCAAGTTTCAAGCACAGTTCGCCCAAGTAATTCAAAGAGGTACAGCTGCATGAGTCCTAATTCCACTAAAACCAATAAGCCAGAAATGATTTCTATTAAAGAATCTGCCGAACGTTTGGGAGTTGCTGAAGAGATTATCAGATTCAGCCTTACTGAAGCTTACCCTGATGATTTTGATAGCCTCAAGGAAATAACTTTGGCAGAATTTGAAACCCTAGCCAACACATTCAAGCAGAAGGCTCTTGAACAAAACAGGGGGGAAGTAGCTGCGATTGCTCCTTCTGGCGAGAGTCCTTTACCAATAGAACAACAGCAACAGATTATTGATGGTACTGTCAATGCCCTTCAGGAATTTGCTGGTAATTACGTGCTGACCATTGATAAAATCGCTTCGACTCTGGCTTATTTGAGTGGTCAAGCAGTCGTAGACAACTTTGTAGAAATTCATTCCAACACTGTCAGAGATGGCTTAGAAAGCTATTTAGACCAGTTTGCAGCCGAATTTGTGACTGCTGCTCATTCCATCAAAGGAGTGAACGCCAAAGATTTTTTGTCTCAACGGGGAATAACCCAGAAACAGCGAACTGCTCAAAAGTCATTGCAAGAGATTCTGAACCTAGCAGCAAACCCCTAGATATTGCTTCAAAAATGGCATTATCCGATGCCAGATTTCTATTTCTCTTGCACTTCATTTCAAAGGAAAGAAAAATGCACTTACTAACTGAAGTTTGTTTTTATTCTGGTGTGGCTACCCTCTCCCTAATTGGTGGTGTAGCTGCTTGTATATCGCCTTTGGGAGTTGGATTGTTTACTGTTGGATTAGTAATGTATGTCAACCAAAACAGAGAATGATCGGCACAAATTAGAGGCTACTTATCAGTGGCTTGCTTTTAAAATCCGCCCAGTTGTTCTAATAGCTTGCATCACAATTCCTAGTTTCTTTGGAGCTTATATTTATGCAGCAAATTTTGACTGTAGAGCAAATTTTGGCAATTCTCAAAGGGAAAGAAGAGAGTTTGAGGATGTTGAGGGCAACACCAGAGTACATGAGACTGGAAGCGTCAGAACGATTCACTACGTCAAATGACCTCCGCCTGGGTGACGCAATTCAGGCACTCTTCGAGATTCACGAAGCCATCCTAAATATCGAGTTATATTCCCAAGTCGAGGGACAACCAAATGCTTTTAACGACAGCCTTACAGCGTAACCACCTCTATGAATTCCGTGGTCAACAACTGCGCTACAGCCATCGCTCTAATTGTCGAGCCAATGCCCCTTTCATTTTCAATGACTCCAAAGGCAGACGAAAAGAACTAAGCCAAAACCAAGTGCAGAGGGAGGTTTTTGAACTTGTTGAGTTTTGTGAAAACTGATGATGAAGCGATTGCCCCGACCGACCAAAGTAAGTGCAATCGCCCATCTGTGCATTGAAACTACACACATTTTGGATTCTAACAAATGACACTTGACTACAGAAATCCCAACGATTGGGGCAAATCGCCTCTCACCGACTCCGCCCTAAGAAAGCAGCAATTCAAAGCAGAAAATCCTGAACAGTGGGCAGCAAGGATTGAGTCTGATATTGAGGCACTTTCCACACCAATATTCGAGAGTGAAGATTACCCACCCTTCACCGGAACTGAATTCTTAGCAACTCATTCAACCATTGATGACCATCCATACTCTGCGGCATTTGGTCAATTCTTGGGTAATGGGATTGACGCGGATATTGCAAATATATTGGCATTTGGTGAGAACCGATTTGATTTAATCTCTGAAGATTTTGACGACCCCGTAAGGCAATTAGCAACGAGAATTTATAGCCGATTTGAAGAGATGGGTTACTGGGATGAATTGCCCCAAGAGTCGAGCGATATAAACTACGACTTAATACCTTATTAGGAGTGGAACGCAATGGACTTTGCAATACGTAATCCGGTAGTTGGTCATAGTTCGCATATCGACGAGAAAGCGCAATCTTGGGGAGGATTTGAGTCTGATATTCTGGGCTATCTCTCCGATATAAATAAGCTCGAACAGTTTGCGGATTACGCCAATAATGCCCAAGAATTATCTGACAGATTAGAACCATTTTTGGACAACGCCAAGGTCGTCTTTGAGGCGATGGAGAAGTTGACCAAAGGGCAAGTTACTTGGAC
>NZ_JAAGOG010000120.1:0-26345 GCF_010747425.1 Nostoc sp. UIC 10630 | reverse complement strand
GAGCAGGGGAGCAGGGGAGCAGGGGAGAAATAATCATCATTCTTTCTCATCCCCCTGTGCCCCTGTGCCCTCTTGTAAAAATGACTTGACCCCATTTCTCAAACCAGTACCTCGAAACACAAAAGAGTTGCCAATCTCTTTGACTCAGCTTGAGTTTTGGATATTAGCTCAATTGCATCCCGGCATTCCCGTCTATAATATTCCATTGGCTTATCGCTTGACGGGTTTACTCAACGTCACTGCTCTAGCGCAAAGCCTCGTGGAAATTGTCCGTCGTCACGAAACTTTGCGAACTACTTTTGCGATCGCAGATCGGCAAGTGGTTCAGAAAATTGCTCAACAGCCTATATTGCCATTTTCGGCGATAGATTTGCGAAAACTTTCTCAATCTAAAACTGAGCGAAAAGCTCTGGCTCAAAGATTGGTAACTGAGGAAAAAAACCAGCCTTTTGATCTAGAACAAGAGCCTTTATTACGCGTCAAGCTGCTGCGGCTCTCTGATGCCGAGCATTTACTAATAATAACTATCCATCATCTGGTTTGTGATGGTTGGTCTGTGGGTGTGTTTTTACAGGAGCTAACAAAATTATACGAAGCATTTTGTCATGGTCAGCCCTCACCGCTTCCCGATTTACCCATCCAATATGCTGACTTTGCCAATTGGCAACAGCAGTGGGTTTCTCGTCCTGCTTTCGTGTCTGACCTTAACTACTGGAAGCAGCAACTAAGTAATAGCACACTTTTACTACAGTTACCTACGGTTCGTCCGCGCTTACCAGTACGAACTTTCCAAGGTGCAAGTCAAACTTTCATCATCCCTAAAAGCCTAACAAATGCTCTTAAACATTTGAGCCAACAACACAATGTAACTCTATTTGTGACTCTGCTAACAGCCTTCAAAATAGTGCTATTTTATTACACCGGACAGTCAGATATTATTGTCGGCACTCCCTTTGCCAATCGCCAGCAAGTGGAAACTAAAGAACTTATTGGATGCTTCATTAACACATTGCCAATACGTACATATCTGGGTGGCGATCCAAGTCTGAGAGAGTTGCTGTATCAGGTGCGTGGATGTTTTTTGGCAGCTTGCGATCGACAACAAATTCCCTTCGTGAAGTTAGTAGAAGCATTACAGCCAAAACGAGAACCAAGCCATTCTTTGCTCTATCAAGTGATGTTTAATTTCTTGCCTCCATCAGATTTAAAACTGACAAATTTAACTGTTCATCCCTGGTCATTTGAAAGTAAAACAGCAGAGTTTGATTGGGATATTTATCTTCAACAAACAACATTAGGAAGCATTGAAGGGAAATGGTGCTACAAAATCGATTTATTTGATGCTTCTACTATTAGCCGTGCGGTAACTCAGTTTCTAGTGTTGCTTGAGCTGCTAATTACTAATCCCGAATGCCGTCTGACTGACCTTTCCTTACTATTTCAGCAGCATAATTCTCAATGCCGTGCAATTTAGGTACACATAACAAGTAATTATACGACGTACAGATTATGGAAAAAACAAGACTGACTGTTTTGCGGGAAATGCGACTCTTTCTCATTGTTTGGGTAGGACAATTGATCGCCTTGATTGGTTCGAGTACCACTGCCTTTGCCTTAGATATCTGGGTTTACGATCGCACCGGATCAGTTACCCAGTTTGCTTTAGTTTCTCTGTTCAATACTCTACCGCTAATCTTAATTTCCCCGATCGCTGGGCCTCTGGTAGATAAGTGGGATCGCCGAAAGACAATGATTATCGCTGATGTCTTGGCGTGTTTGGGAACAATTGCGATCGGCGTTTTATTTGTCATCGGTCGGTTAGAAGTCTGGCACATTTACCTAGCCAATACCTTCACTGCTGTTTTCATGGCTTTTCACACACCTGCTTATACAGCATCAACAGTCTTACTAGTGCCAAAACAGCACCTTAATCGTGCCAACGGACTAATGAGTCTGATGTTTGGTATTTCCCTAATCATTGCACCAACTCTCGGAGGTGTTTTACTAACCATTGTCCATTTGCAAGGGATTATTTTGTTTCACGTAACGGCTGTATTTATTGCTTTTGTTTCCCTGATGCTGGTTCGGTTCCCGGAAGTTAACACAAGTGCTGTTGCAACTGCAAAAAGTTCATTCCTGAGTGAAGCAACTTACGGATTGACATATTTGATCGCTCGACCAGGACTGCTGGGATTAGTGTTATTCTCAGCCTCCAGCTTTTATATTGTGGGAGGTATTAATGTCATCACTATTCCGCTAGTCTTAAATTTCGTTTCAGTCAGCTTTTTGGGAACTATTCTTTCACTATTTGGCATTGCTATAGTAGCAGGTGGCTTGCTCGTCAGCATCTGGGGAGGGCTAGAACGCAACATATATGCCATATACGGGTGTATGCTTTTGAGTGGCGTATTTATTTTCGTCGCTGGTTTGCAAGCCTCTCTTGTCGTCTTCACTGTTGGTATCTTCTTATTTTTCCTAACACAACCGATCGTTTCCAGTTCTACGCAAGCTGTGATGCAAAATAAAGTAGAACCTAGTGTGCAAGGTAGAGTTTTTGCAATCAAAGGAGCGATTGAAGCAGCCGCTTTCCCTTTAGGCTATATCACCATTGGGCCTTTAGCCGAGAAGGTTTTTGAACCATTAATGGCTACTAACGGTTCTTTAGCAGGAAGCATCGGACAAATCATCGGTGTGGGGTCAGGTCGTGGGATGGGACTTCTACTGATGATTATGGGAGTCTTGACCATTTTAGAAACCTCTATTGCCTACTTGTACCCTCGCTTACGGTTTGTGGAAGATGAACTGCCTAATGTTAGTAATGCAGTTGCAATGGCTGCTGATACAGCTTCTAGTAAGAATGACGCAGTTTCTTTGATATCCTAAATTTGGCGTTGCATAGCGGTGGTTGATTAAAAACTCTACTAATTTGCAATTATTATTTTATTTTCGGAATTTTCGATTTTTGAAAATAGGTAATTGTTAACTTAGTCCATAAATCGGAAAAATTTTGTATCTTAATTTAACATTTATGCTCTAGATTAAATCCTGTGTTTTTTTATCGGTTATACCATTTCTTTGTAAGCCTGCGCCAAACTATTTTAAATTCTTTCTTTGTGTCCTTTGCGCCCTACCCTACGGGAAGCCGCTCCGCGTCTATGCGGTTCGTTTTTCTTCCTTGTACTTAAATACGGTTTAGCGCATATTCATACATAATTAGTATTAGTATTTTTTTCTTTAAATAAAAAAAGATGTTCAGCTTATTTTAAATATGCCAACCAAAGTTTCTCGCGGCCAATCCTTAATCAACGATCCTTCTTCTCCGGCTTCTAATAATTTTTGGGAGAATGTCAGAGCGATCGTTCAGCCTTACTGGTATCCAACAGAGTCAGGGGAAAGAGTATTTTCAGACGTGATTCGGATATGGGGGATGCTGATTCTCCTGATTTTATTAATAATCGCGCTAGTGGGCGTAACTGCCTTTAATAGCTTCGTTACTCGCTATATAACCGATGTCATTGAAGAGAAAGATTATCCTAACTTTATTAATACAATAGTAGTTTTCGGTGCTGCTCTTGTCTGCATAACACTCTTAAACGGATTTTCTAAACTTGTCAGAAAAAAAATCGCTCTTGATTGGTACAAATGGTTAAATAATCACACACTATCAAAATATTTGAGCAATCGTGCCTATTATAAAATCAACTTTAGATCCGATGTTGATAACCCAGATCAACGAATATCCCAAGAAATCGAACCCATTACCAGTAATGCTTTGAGTTTTTCAGCTATTTTCCTAGAAAAAGTGCTGGAAATGACTACTTTTTTAGTAATTCTTTGGTCAATTTCCCAATTTATTGCAATTGTTTTGGTTGTTTATACAATCGTAGGTAACTTGATTGCTATTTACTTAGGTCAACAATTGAATAAAATTAATCAAGAAGAATTAGAACTGAAAGCAGAATACAGTTATTCTCTGACTCATGTTCGTAATCACGCTGAATCGATAGCTTTTTTTCAGGGAGAAAACCAAGAATATAATATAATTCAACGAAGATTTATTAATCTCCTGAAAAATGTCGAACGCAAGATTAATTGGGAGAACAATCAAGAACTTTTTGACGGAGCATATAAGTCTGCTATCCAAATATTCCCATATCTGGTACTAGCACCTTTATATATGAGTGGTCAAGCTGATTTCGGAGAAGTTGTCCAAGCCAGTGTAGCTTGTAATCAGTTTGCCTCGGCTATGGCAACATTAATTAGAGAATTTGGGACTTCTGGACGATTTTCCAGTTATGTTGAGCGTTTATCTGAGTTTTCAGATGCGTTAGAAGCAGTTACCAAACAACCAGATAATGTCAGTACTATTAAAACAATAGAAGAAAATCGTTTAGCTTTCGAGAATGTCACCTTACAAACGCCAAACTATGAACAGGTGATCGTTGAAAATTTGTCACTTTCTGTTCAACCAGGAGAAGGCTTATTGATTGTTGGGCCGAGTGGACGAGGTAAAAGTTCTCTGTTGAGAGCGATCGCTGGTTTGTGGAATGCGGGAACTGGCCGTTTGGTACGACCTCCCCTAAAAGAAGTATTATTCTTACCCCAACGGCCTTATATCATTTTAGGGACTTTGCGCGAACAGTTACTTTATCCTAATACGAATCGTCAAATGACCGACGCAGAACTCAAAGACGTTTTGCAACAAGTAAACTTGCAAAACTTACTAAGTCGAGTTGAAGGCTTTGACACTGAAGTTCCTTGGGAAAATATATTATCGATAGGAGAACAACAACGTCTTGCTTTCGCACGATTGTTAGTTACTCATCCGAGCTTTACTATATTGGATGAAGCAACAAGTGCTTTAGATTTGAAAAATGAAGGAAGTTTATATCAACAGTTACAATCAACGAAAACAACATTTATTAGTGTTGGGCACCGTGAAAGCCTGTTTGATTACCATCAATGGGTTTTAGAACTTGCACAAGATTCCAGTTGGCAACTTGTAACTGTCCAGGATTATCGAAATCAAAAAGCAAGTGTAACTAAATTTCCGTCAAATACTCAAATCAAAATAAATGATTCGCCTGAAGATAAAGCGCAAAATGAGTCAGAAATCAGCACAGGCGAAAAACTTACTCATAAGGCAATGAATGAATTAACATACTATTCACTTAGCACTATTAGAAGCAAGGCAAGCAAAGGAGAATTTATCACTACTAAGGATGGCATTATTTATCGCTATGATAAAGATCCCAATGTTTTGAAATGGGTTTTAGTCTGACAACATTCAAACTACCCAACCAAAGGGTGAGAATGCTGAGACAACCTAAACTCAGGAAAGCAAAGTTTCAGCCAATATCCAAAAGCGGGAACAGCCAACCGCAAACATCAACTCAGGAGCAATAGTTTTTATTAGTAAATAAGGTGCGTTTCCACTACCCTAGTTGCACGATTGCATTGTGGCATTTGTCCTCAATTGGCGGTCTTTCAATATATTATATAGTTGTGTCTGCCGCTAGTCCAGAGTTCTCAGCCACTTGCAACTGTTGTTCAATTGCATCCAACTTTTCGCCAAGTTCCCTCAACGTAAGCTCCTCTGCCTGAAATTGCTGTTCGTATTGAAACTTGTGGGATAGGTCTGTCTCTATCACCTATGCATTTCTTATCCTGTCAACTCTATGCCTTTGCAGTGTGTAGGCTTTTTCGAGTGAGTCTCTTTCGGAGAGCGATCACTGGCGTTGATTCTGTGATTGGACTGAATTACCTGATACCGCCATCTGCTTCCCAAGGTGAATGTTGTAGATGTCGCTGCCAATTTGCCCAGCATTCACTGTGCGAGCGTTAATCAACCCGCCGCCAAACTGTGAATTGCGTAAGTCGTTCTTGGAGACTTGCTTTGGGTCTTCTGAGTCGGGCATTGGTCTGTTTAGGCAGATTTAAGCGTTGTTGTTATGAACATTACCACCTATCTAGTTTGTCTTGACAGGGTTGGTATCTAATATGCAATCTGAAAGCTGTCAGTTAGCTAGATTGTGATTACCGTGTTGTGCAACATCAACTATGGTCAGCTTGCCCACCTGAAGACCATTGTATAGGCAACACCTTACCAAGACTAGAGACTATAACTAAGCCACCCATCCCAAACATTCCCACAGAAACCAAGCCTTCAAGCGGATTCACTACAAGCGCAGTAGTTTCTGGTTGTTTGGGGTGATAACGGACAACCACTTTGTTGCCATTACTGGAGCGGTAGGATTCATAATTACCTGTAAAACGAATCCGCTCATTTTTAGCTACAAACTCAATAACTGGTGCATAGGTTTCTATGAGCTTATCCTTACTATCGCGCTCACGACGACTGATGCTGTCCACTACCATCCCCTGTGTTTCTATCAGTGTTGCACGCTCGTGTGCGATTTTATTGCTTACCCAAAAACCACTAGCAATGAACACCAATCCAATTACCAGTCCTATAATTGCACTTAATTTATCGTCAAAAGTACTTTGGTGAGGTTTGAAATGCATGGACTTGACAATAGCACAATAATTAACTAATTACACTCTACTTCAGTATCATACAGTTTAGAGGTATGGAGCTTCCTGTTGATCCATTCTTACAACTTATTATATTTTTCTCTCCATTTATTCCAAGTTTTTACACCTTTCTTTAGTATTGCCAAATGCTCCTCATTTGCCATCACCAGCTAAATCCTCTACTTCATCTGTAGCAACGGAACTATTCAACATCCTGCCATCCTTTTAAAGTTGCCAAAAGTATATTGACAAGAGGATGATCTACTAGTTTCTTTAATGCCTCTGTTCCACCGGCTTTCAACCCCCCAATTACCAGCGCTTTCAAAGTGGGATTACTATCGATTTGCTTGAGCGCTTCTGTCACCGCTATCTGTTAACTAAGACCAACACTCTGATCATATCTTTCTTGGTAGTAAGCAAAGATATGGTGTCAATAGTGAAGTAGGGTAAAAATAATCCTGCTAATGTTGCGAACAGCAACGCAGTACTGAATAAAGCAATTAATCCACGCCACATCAATCCTGTTTTTGCATGACTGAAGTTTGTTCTTGTGAGATTAGCACCTGTAAAATCTGCTCCTCGGATATCTGCGCCGCTAAAGTTTGCCCGTCACGATCGCGTCCCAAGAAAAACCCTTCCCTACTGCTGCCGATTTTGCTAAAGCAGTACAACTTGTCGCACCAACAACTAAACGCACCACAAAAAGCGAAAACCCTAAAACGCAATTGTGTAATTCTGTCACTGTTTCATCACAATTGCACCCCCGCTATGGTGAATCGGGAGTGATTGAGGCAGACGCACCAAATAACTATCAGCAGATTGTCACCTTCAGCGATGGTGAGAGGCTGCTGGTAAACAATAGTGATTTGGCTGATTTAAATACCGCAATTGTGTCCGAATCAAGTGAACGGACTTACTCAAAATACACCGAAGCGATCGCAGCACTCAAAAAACAGCATAAACAGGAACTAGAGCGACTTTCTCAGGAATTGAGAATTGGTTTGCAAGCAGAAGCAGGTGCTAAAGCTGAAGCCCAGGTACAAGAGCAAATCCAATCCTTGCAAAACCTGTACAAGCAACAGAAAGAGCAAAACATCCAGTTACAGCAACTACTGGATGAAATGGAATCACTACGGCAGTTGGAAACTGAGAATCAACAGCTTAGGCAGCGCATTCAGGATTTGGAACACGCTGTAGAGCAACGTCCTTCGCAACAGTGGGGAAATACCATGACCGTATAGGCGGCTGAAAAGGCCTATATCAGTGCTTTGTACGGCATTGTAGACATTCAGAAGATACCGTTTAACAGTTAAAATTGGCGGCATAGCCCACACGAGAGCCGTTATCAGGCACGTGCAGTTCGTTAATATAATCCTTCTGGTGGGGAAATATCAGATCCGACAGCCACACCAGTGTTAGTAGATTTAATCCCTGGTTTAACAGTAGGGGATTGTTGTTTTAACGATTGTAAAACAGAAGAAGAGTTATCTTGCTCATTTGATATATTGGTATTTGCTTGTTGCTGGGACATCAAAGTTAATCCTCCCATTGCACCAGCAAGAAGAACTGTATAACCTACATATAAATGCGTCGGACGAATTTCCAATCCCATTCCTTTTTTAGATTGATCCGAAAAAGGCTGAGTTACTGGTATAGCTGCTAGGAATGGCAAAGAGGCAGCTAAAGCAACACCATTAAGTCCTAAAGCATCTCCATAACGTCGTATAAATCCACGTACAAAAATGTCATCTGATAATTCTTTCCAGTTGCCGTTTTCTAATGCCTCTATCAGCTCTGTTCGAATATGAGTGGAAAGCTGGATGTGATCCAAAGAAAGCCCTTTGGATTGACGGGTCTTTTGGAGTTGTTGCCCGATTTGACGTAGGCACACCATGCGTTGTTGAGCTGCAAGTTCAGCTTGTTCAGCAAGTTCTGCTTGAGAAATTCTCTGATGATTCAGCAATTGTAGTGGTTTTTTCCACAGCGAATTTTCTGCTGTATTTTTAGAGGTTTCCTCTCGGAGAGTGCAATGCTCCTGCTGTATCTCTGGTGAAGAATTGACTGTTTCTGTGGCTGGCTTGTTATCTGTAACTGTTTCAACTTTTTGAGATTGTTGGGCAAATTGTTGAAATGCTAACCCGATTGCTTCTCTACCTACGGCTTTTAATAAATCTTGAGCCTGATCTGTTTGTTCACCTATTAACTTCTGTACAATCGCTAAAGCACGTCGATAAACTCCGCTACGATGCAGTTTTACTTCTATTTCTCCTAAAAGCGATCGCAACTCATCTTGAGAAATTTCAATATTCGGATTGTCCAGAATTTGCAAATAATATACAGGAGTAGTAACCATTGTGAAAGCCTTTTAGATGAACTCAATCAAAGAAAGTTACAATCATATTTTCACTATTTTTCCTAACTTCAACTTTGTTTTCCGGATGTTAATTGTATAATTTAAATTTTTTAATTGCTCATCAGCACTGAAGTAAGGCAGTAATAACCGTAGTAATGGTTGTAAAAATGATACTAATATCTTTTGGAGAAAAAACCTTGAGTGCGTACCAAGAGTAAGTTCTAGAAGTGCTGCAACGCAATACTGATTGTTTTTATCAGGTGCAAGATATGAGTTGGCGGCTGGTGCTTTAATTGTGGCGGCAAGTTGGGGAGAAGTTTCTGCTGTAACTATTGACCCAATCGTTATAACTGTTTGAGTCAATACTCTGCCACCTGAATCCTTACGTAGTGAAAGAAATAGTCCCAACAGCTGGTGAGATACAAACCCCGCTTTTCAAAACGACTGCATCGGTCTGAGTTTCAAGCCCCGTTTCAATGCTGTCTTCTCTACACCCTACGCTCTAACCCCCATACCCTTCTTTGTGACCATGTTCTAAACAGATAACCTGACCACTTTTTGACGACTACTACTTGCGTTTTTAACGTATGTTCTCCTTGTTTACCGCTAAAAAACTTCATCAGGACACATAGCAACTCATCTTTAGTATAAATACGCAGCTAAAACTTTATTAATTGTGCTAATTTGAGCTTACTGTATGTAATCAGTAGCATATAAACGTCAATTTCTCTGTTAATGTTAAGTAAAACTTGTAACTAACAGCATCTAACTTACTGTAATACCGCAACAAAGGAGTTTCAAATCTTGAAAGACTATATCTGTGAGATTTTTGCCCAAAATGTTGGTTTATCTATTGCAGAAATTTTTGAAAATGACTTGACGCTATCGGCGATTATTGCCCGTTCCGATCACCTACATAACAGCATCGATCTGATGGAGATTTTCGCCAAAACTGCGAATATGCTGAAAAAGCAGTATGGAGTCCAAATACGTTTGCCAGCTTTCTCTCTTGATACCCCTATTTCAGATGTATTAGAAGCATTTCTAAATGAAGCTGATAAAGTTAATACTTTGACCTAAAAATAATAAATTTTAAATCTCAAAACTTTTGCAGAATAAAGTCTAGAGAATAAAGGGTATTGGCAAAAATTTTCATTTTTAGTTTTACAACCAGCTTTTTAACCCACGTTCGCCCTTGGCGTTACCGTACTCCTTCTCCTAACGGAGACGCTAACGCTAAAGGAGAAGCAAGCTACGCGTCAGCGTCTTGAAGAGAATGGTAGATGGGTTTTGTTTATGTAGCTGCGACTTCCAGTTAGTCACCAAGGCTTTTCAAATAACCTCTAAAACTTAAAAATTAAATTCAAATATCTTCACTATGGTAAATACAATTTCTCGATCTGATATTGTCAGCAGCTTATATGCAATTGTTGCCGAGCAACGAAGCTCTTTAGTTGATTTAATATGGGAACAACACCATTTCCATGAAAAGCGCCGATGGAGTGCAGTGGAAATGATTGGTGCGATTAACCTGGAGGCTGTGAGTAAATTTGACAAAGCTAATCTCTGGAATGCTGGACGTGCAGAATTGACTACTAAGCCAGGAGCCGATCGCTTGGCTAGATTAGCTGATGCTGAGTGTCGTCGTTGGCAAGATGGTAATCCAGTTTTAGCAAGCATTATGCAAGCTTGTAGTACTTGGAGCCGTTACTGGAATGAGGAAGAAAGCTTTCACGAAACCACACTTAATCGCTTATCGACTCTACTCAGTCTAGAACCTGTCAGTGACGAGACTGTCATTGAGTTTCGGAAGATTTTTCCCGACGATGACATGCTCAGAACACTAGTATTATTAGCGATTTCAGAGATTACAGCCACGGTTAACTACTCTTGGTGTGCAAGTATTGCTCAAGACCCTGGATTGAAAAAGCTATTTAAGCAAATTGCTGCTGATGAATCGCAGCATCTGACATACTTCATAAGTTTTGCCAAAGCTTTAGTTGATAGTGAAGAGTACTCACCCAAAGGCGCATTTGCTGTTGCACACTTGTTTGTGCGAGAAGGGGGCGAACTTTATGGTAGTAACCGCCAACATCTTGAGCAGCGGGATTCTCACGTCAACTGGTGGGATTCGATCAAGTATGAGATGGTTCTGCCAGACAATATTGAGCGCAAACAAAATCTGATATTTTCTGCTCTCAGACAAATTACAGGAATTCAGGTAAACTCTGCTGCTGAAGTTGAGCAGACATGGCTGGATCTGGTGGGATGTTAATTGGACTGGGGCACGATATTCAACTGATTGCAGAACTAACAAAAGTTGAAGCTTTGAAACTTCCAGGCATTTTCTTTACAAACACTGAGTGCCTTTACTTCAGCCAAAGTAAAAACCCTCTCCAAAGTATGGCAGGTACTTTTTCAGCTAAAGAAGCCTTGTTTAAGGCTTTAGCAATGACCCCTAATTTCTACTGGACAGATGTAGAAGTGCGACATAATTCCCGTTACGCACCTTACTTTGAATTTTACGGCTCACTGGCAGAGCATTTTCAGGTTCAAGGTTGGACTGTTCACCTTTCCATATCTCACAGTGGGGATTATGTGTCTACTGTTGTGGCTATCTCTCCCCAGTCATGATTGCAGCGACTTGGGACTTGGCAGTAGAAAGGTGCAAATAAACAGAAGTGTGTAATAAAAAGTAAAGTTAACTAAAACCCTCTTTCCCTTCGGGTTCGTTACTTTGCCAGACGCTCGAAGACTCGCTAACGCTGCGCTAACGACGCAAAGCGCCAAGACGGAAAGTGACTCGCCTTCTGCCACGCCACTTGCTACAACGAGGGAAACCTCCACAACGCCGTGCCTCCTCTGCCTTCTGCCTTGCCTTGATAATAAATATTCACGCCAACCCACTTATGAACTTTGAAGCTGTTAACCTAAAACTTCAGGTACGCCCAAATGACCTTGACAGTTTGGGTCACGTCAATAATGCCACTGTTCTCGAATACCTAGAAGCAGGACGATGGTCATGGCTTGAGCATCACAACTTATTTCACGGACAGCGGATTATTCCTGTAGTTGCTCGTATTGAAGTCAACTATAGCCGTGAAATATTACCTGGAGAGGTCAAGATTATTACGAAGCTCAAAGACGCGGAGGAAAATTACTATTATCAAGTAATTTTTCACCAATTTATTGAGATTTTCCAAAACGGAACTGTAAAGGTTGCTGCCGATGCTCTTGTGAAAGTAGCATTCATTGATTCAATTGAACGATCGCTTAGAACTCTCCAGGATTTTCTTGATGAAAATAAGCAACAAAATAGTTGAGGTCAAAACAATGCAAGACTTACAACCTAGAACTAAGCTGTCGATGACCGCGATCGCAATGATTCAGGCCCTCAAGAATACTGACTCACACTTGGGCTTGTTCTTAAGGCAGGATCGCGCTGCTGAGTCTAAGTTTCTCGCCTATTGTGAGATGTACCAGAAGATTGCAGCCTATATGGAGTACTTTCGGACTGCGGGTGTGACAGCTGGCTCAAGGATTCTGTTTCCTTTTGAAACAACCGAAGGTGTGATTATTGCATTCTTTGCTTTAGTTGGACTGGGAGCAATTCCACTGTCAGTCAAACCCTACAGCATGGGTGTTGTTAAAGAGAGCTACCTGGAATTTTTGACCAAGGTTACAACCCAATATCAAGCTGAATTTGTGTTGGAAGCACCTAGTATTAGAAGTTTAGAATTGAGCCTCCAGCGTTTACAGTTACCAGACACAGATATTCAGCCCCAAGAATCAGCAAATTTTGCAACAATTACAGATACTGATATTGCTTTTGTGCAGTTTTCTTCTGGCTCGACTTCTTTCCCCAAAGGAATTCCAGTCACTCATGGGAAAATTGTGACACAAATGCAGGCGATCGCTAACCATGTTCAAAATAGACCCAGTGATGCAACTGCAAGTTGGCTGCCACTTTATCACGATATGGGATTAGTAGGTGGTTTGCTCACAACCCTATACGTGAGGCATAACTTGCACCTGAGTACCCCAATGCATTTTTTGATGAATCCCGTGGAGTGGTTGAGCGAACTGTCAGAAAAAAAGATTGCGATCGCAGTTATTCCAGATTTTGCCATTAGCTACTGTCTCCGTCGCTTGGCAATTACCGATCCAGAAGAAATTGCCAACTTAAACTTGACCCAGCTACGAATGGTTTTTAATGGCAGCGAGCCAATTAATATAGACAAACTACATCAGTTCTTGGAAGTGCTTGCACCCTATGGATTGCAACCTACAGCAATTAAGCCTTGTTATGGTATGGCGGAGGCAGTCCTGATGATTTCCTGCTGTAAGTTAGAAGATGTTCCCCGGATTGTGACTTTGGCAAATGGCTGCAAAGCTATTTCTGTAGGTCAAGCGTTGAGTACATTTGATATCCGTTTAAGAACTGAAGATGGTCTTTTATGCCATGAAGGTGAAATTGGTGAAATTGAACTCAGAGGCGGGACTTTGGTCGATAATTATTTTGAAAGCGAACACCCTTTTTACAATTGTGATGGTTTTTTCCCTACTGGTGATTTGGGTGTAATTAGCGAGGGTGAGTTGTTCGTCATAGGTCGGCTGAACGATCGCTTCAAAATTAATGGTCAAAGTTATTTTGCAAGCGATTTTGAACATGCCATAGAGTCGCTACCGTTTGTACAACCGAGCAAAGTTGCGATAATTCAGGCTGATGACCGCATTATTGTCTTGATAGAAACCAAACAGGCCAGTATTCTTCAACAAGTAATTGACCATCAACGCCAAGTCAGCGAGATTGTTCTCAACCAGCTGGGTATTAAAATCCTTGTGGACAATATACTCTTCATTCGCCCAGGACAACTAGAAAAAACTAGCAGTGGCAAGTTACGGCGAATAGCGATCGCTCAAGCCTACATCACAGGGAAAATTATGCTTGCTAAAAACGCTATAAATGGGTGTTAATTCTTTACTAATACCATCGTTATACTAAGTTAAAAAATGGTTGCGGCACATGTAGCGACTGTCTTAAAAGTCAAGCGCTCGTCAACGGAAAACTAGGGCTAGGAGAATTGACGCAACTGAGGAACGCTACGCTAGATTCGGTAGTGGCATGTACGGGCACAAAGATTGTAATGCCAAAACTTCAAGATTATTCCTTTTTTGCATAAAGTAGGCAACTTGAGGTGAATAGTAACAGACAAGTCAGTGCATTTATGACACCACGTACAGAGATGGTTTGGCTTGATATTGATGAACCATTGTCAAAAATCCGCAGCCAAGTCATTGAAAGTATTCATTCATTCTTCCCAGTTGGTCAACAGAGCATTGATAACTTATTAGGTATTGTGCAAACCAAAGAATTTTTAGCCCAAAATCCAACCCAGGCCATTGAATTGCAAGCTTTACTAAAGCCACTTTTATATGTCCCAGACAGCATGAAGGCTTTGAACCTCTTAGAATTATTTAAGAAATCTGGGACTCACCTTGCTTTAATCGTAGATCATATATGGGGTGACACAAGGCTTGGTGACAATCACTTATATTGTGGAAGCGATAGTAGGTGATATACCAACCAGTGAAGAACTAGCAGATCCTGATGTGGTGCAACGTGAAGATGGGTCTTGGTTGTTAGATGGACTGTTGTCAATTGATGAGTTGAAAGAAATTTTAGACATCAGAAATTTGTTACCAGAGGCAGGGGTAAACTATCAAACTTTAGGGGGATTTGTCGTTAACCAACTAGGGTATATTTCCTTGGTCGCTGAACATTTTAAGTGGGCGAGACTACGCTTTGAAGTAGTTAGTATGGATAGAAACAGAGTAGATAAAGTGTTGGTTGTGCCAATGTACACTGAAAAAGATCAGTGAGGCACAATAGATAAAGGTATTTAAACACTAAGAGCCTGTCAAGAAACAATTTTTAAAATTTGCTATTTAAAAAGCTTACTAAAAAAGCATTTATAACTAAAAAGAAGGAAGGTTATTTCATAATAAGCTCTAAGTTATGAAATTGGTAAATTATAAAATTATTAGTTGTAATTCTGACAGACCAAAAAGAATGAGAGCAACCCGATCTGCTTCCAAAAGAACTAATTTACAAATCTGTTAGTAGCCTTGCTTTTCTCAGGAGAAAAGTGAGTATCGTTTCTTTGTGACAAATAATATCTGCTCTAACCTCCATTCCGGCTTGGATCTGGTAGGAGTAATTGCCTTTCTCTAAATAGAGTTTTTCAACTTCAATTGTCACTTCATAATAGGATGCAACTGAACTATGACGACTATTTTGAGACACGATTGTATCGGCAGTTATGACCCTGACAGCGCCAGGGAGCGTACCATAATCTGGATATGGATAGGCCGAAACCCTTAGCTCCACTTTACCATCTTGACAATCTGCGACTTTTGCAGCTTTGCATAGCCGTACCTGAGCAATATCTTGAGTAGCAACACGGGCTTTGACAACTAAAGCAGCACTATTGGGAGATATTTGAGCGATCTCATCTCCTAAACGCACTACCTGGCCAGGATTTCGCAGTTCAAGTTTTAGAATCGTACCAGCCTCGGATGCCCGAATTATAGTTTTATCCAATTTTATAAAGACTTGTTTTAAGTCTTTTTGAGCGCTGTTAATTTGATTTTGGATTTCAACTTGACGGCGGATTAATTCTTCTTGTTCTTTATTTAAACTAGCGAGAGTAGATTCACCTATTGCCTGTTCTTGAGCAATTTTTTCTTGTGCGATCGCCACATTTGCAGAGCTAGGATTAAGTCCCACTTTGGCGCGTTGCCACCTTGCAAGTGCAGCTTTAAAAGCTTGTTCTTTCTCTTTAATTTGGAGAGTAGCAATCGCCCCTGTGTTTGCTAGTTCCCGATATCGCTGAAGTTCTTCCCGCGCTAATTCAACAGATGCTTGTGCTTCTTGGACTTGTGTCTGAGTTGTAATTTGCCTATCTTTATAATCTCGTTGGTTGCGACTTAAGTCAGCTTGTAAAGATGCGATCGCTCGTTGCCTCGAATTAGACTCAGCAGTGATTTGAGCTTGTAGCGCTTTGATTTGGTAAGCAATTTGCTGAAATTGCTGCTTATTTTGCTGGATATTGTCTGCAATTTGGTTTTTTTTGGTTTCGATTTGAGAGTTGTCGATAGTCGCAATCGGATCTCCCTGCTTTACTAACTGATTTTCTTGCACTAAAATCTTTGTTACAGTTCCTTCCTCAGCTGTTTGCACTAGCCGTATATCTCCTGAAGGACGGATTGTAGCTGGTGCTTTAACAGTAACATTGTATTCAGTAACAGCGAGAATAGTTATAGTAGCACCTACTGTCCCAACTAGAAATAAACCCCCTAACGTCGTCCAAAGACTAATTGATGGTAAAAATTGGTCACTGTGAATTGGGCGAATTAAATCTGGGCTGGGGTCATTAAGCATAATTAAAGTATCAAGTAGCAATTTACAAATAGATAAAAACCTGGAAAAATAAGTTTAAAATTTTTCCAGGTTTAACTAGTATTACATTTAATTTTTTCATTTAACTAGGTTGCTAAATATTTACTACCTAGTCAAAGAGTTTTTTAATTTCTAAAGCGTACCTATTTTACCGCCACCGCTCACAAGAGACATCTCTTTTTCATTTAAATTTTCTACTAGCAAGTGTGCTAAACACTGTGTTTTACTTTCTTTCTTTTCTTGCTTTTTCATAGTGCAATTTTCCTTTGTATGTAGATGTTTTTGTTGCTTAATCTCAAAAGCCAGTATTGAAGTATCTTGATAGCAGAGTAAATTAGAGATTTTAACTTCTAAAGCGAGCCTATTTTACCTGTGCCGTTTACAGAAGACATCTCTTTTTCATTTAAGATTACAACTGATAAATTAGCAACAGGCTGTGCTTGAGCTGATTTGCTGATTTGCTTATTCGTTTTCATCGTTAATTTTTTGAGGTTGTAAATTTCAATGTTTATGATTACAAGGAAAATATTTCCTATTTTCCACTTTCATCATTATTCAATTTAAAGGTTTGTTAACGCCTAAATTGCATTTAGTTGACCTCCACCAGTGATAGTATTCATATCCTTTTCAGTCAGATTCACAACTAACAGATTGGCAACAGGCTGTGTTTTGGTTGGTGTTTTAACTTGCTTTGTGATTTTCATAGGAAAATTCCTTGTATTGTTTCGTTTTGAATCAGGAATAGCAGCATCTATCCTGAGATAAAACTCCTGTATTAGATACTACACGTCCTCTTCATATAATTACAGTTATATTGCACAAAAGTCGAGATGAGGGAAGTGTGTATCAAATTCATACAAACTTCATAAAAGTACGGTTATCATGTAGCCAATGTTTTGTGGCAGCTTTTTCGCCAAAATGGTCAGATTTGTAAAATATCCCTGTGTCTTACAAGTTGCTGAGTCCGACTGTGGAGCCGCATCCTTGGCTACTGTTGCTAAGTTCTACGGTCGAACAGTGGCAATTAGTCACATTAGAGAATTAGTTGGTACTGGGCAGCAAGGAACTACGTTACTGGGGCTGAGACGAGGGGCTGAGGGACTGGGTTTCAATGCCCAAGGTGTAAAGGCTGCACCAGAAATTCTCGACCAAATAGATGCAGTCTCTTTACCTGCGATCATTCACTGGTTGGGATATCACTGGGTGGTGTTGTATGGCAAGCGAGGTAACAAGTATGTCATTGCCGACCCTGCTATTGGTGTGCGTTATTTATCTTGCGAGGAGCTAACCAAAGGCTGGCAAAATTACATCATGCTGTTATTAGAGGCAGACCCAGTACGCTTTGCAGAACAATCAGACGATGAAGTTCACGGTTTAAGACACTTTTTAGGGCGTTTATTACCTTACCGAATAATTCTTGCTGAAGCGTTGTTGCTTAACTTCGTACTTGGTTTAATTGCTCTGACATCTCCTTTTTTAATTCAAATTCTGACTGATGATGTGCTAGTTCGGCGAGATAGTGGGCTGCTTAATGCTGTGGTAATTGGTGTTGCTGTAATGAGTCTCATCAGTACCAGTCTCAAACTTGTACAGTCTAATTTAATTGCACATTTTGCTCAACGGTTAGAATTAAGTATAGTTTTAGAATTTGTACGCCAAATATTGCGTTTACCACTAACTTATTACGAAACTCATCGCAGTGGCGAAATTATCAGCCGACTCCATGATATTCAACGAATTAGAAATGTTATTTTTCAGCTATTAGTCAGTCTACCTAGCGAATTTTTTATTGCCATAGCTTCTTTAGCCTTACTGCTATTTTATAGTTGGGAACTAATGCTCGCTATTGCTGTGATTATTGTTTTCATGACAGCATCAACAATTGTGCTTTTCCCTATTATGCGGCAAAAAACTAAACGGGTATTAGCTCAAGAAAGTGAAAATCAAGGAATTTTAGTTGAAACTTTTAAAGGCGCGCTTACTCTCAAAGCTACTGTAGCTGCACCCCAACTTTGGGAAGAACTCCAGGTGCGTTCTAGCAGTGTAGCTAACTTAACTTTTCGTACTGTCCAATTAGCAATTACTAATCAAACATTCTCTGATGTTGTTTCAATTCTCGGTAGTGTAGGCGTACTGTGGTTGGGAAGTCAATTAGTATTTACAAAGGAACTGAGTATTGGTCAACTAGTAGCTTCATATAGCTTGACTCAAAACATAATTCGTTTAATTACTGATTTAGTAGTAATTATGAATCAAATAGTCTGGATAAAAGCAGCCGCAGAAAGGTTAAATGAGATTGTTGATGCCTCTCCAGAAATCCAAATAGAAGATTTTAAAAAAGCCTATGTTAAAATTCCAGCAAATGCTGAAATAGTTTGTTCTCAATTAAATTTTAACTATCCTAGTCAAATAGATTTATTGGAAGATTTTTCTTTAATAATTCCTGGTGGTAAAGTAGTCGCTTTAATTGGCGAATCTGGCTGTGGTAAAAGTACATTATCTAAATTAATTGCCGGACTATACCATTTAGATTCAGGTAATATCCGTATTGGAAGTTATAATCTAAAAGATATCTCACTAGATTGTCTGCGCCAGCAAATTGCTTTGATTCCTCAAGAACCTCACTTTTGGAGTCGTTCAATTATTGCCAACTTTCGCTTAGGTGCTCCTCATATCACTTTTGAAGAAATTGTCAAAGCTTGTCAACTAGCAAAAGCAGATGAATTCATTAGTCAACTTCCAGACAAATATCAAACTGTTTTGGGAGAATTTGGTGCAAATATTTCTGGAGGACAAAGGCAACGATTAGCTATAGCAAGAGCTATAGCTACCGATCCACCAATTCTGATTTTGGATGAATCAACTGCTAACCTCGATCCTCACACCGAGAGTGTAGTTCTAGACAATCTGTTATTTGATCGCCAAGCCAAAACTACAATCTTAATTAGTCATCGTCCAAGAGTGATTAACCGAGCTGATTGGATTGTCCTACTGGATGAAGGCAAATTGAAAATGCAAGGTACTCCAGAAGAGTTGCGATCGCAACCAGGCAAGCATTTAGATTTTTTAAAGCCTTAATCATTATCTCAGCAGATTAGAAAACAGTTTGAATTTAACTGCTTCGGTGTAATCGAAATCACACGCTCAGTCTTACCCGTGATGCGCCGCCAGAAATCTGTGAATTCTGTATCATCATCTGCACGGGTGGCATATTCGGGGAACAGAAGATTTATTATACGGCTGCGACGTTGCTCTCTGGGTTGAGTTGGTTCAAAGATGAGTTGTGATGACCAGCCGTTATAGCTTATCACTGTAGCGACTGGTCACATAGCCAGGTGGTAAGTAATGCAGATATGGTATTTGAAGTAAGTAGTGGTAATATACTACAAGACTATTAATATAGTATTTTACTAAGCACCAGTTAGCCTAACTTTTTAATGCTTCACTCTGCTTCCAAGTGAGAAAGATAATTTATGTGGATATGGATGCCTTCTATGCATCGGTGGAACAGAAAACTACAAGATTGCCAGAGCAGAAGATGACCGCCCAGTTGAGGCAAATCGGGTTCGCAAATCGATTGGTGCAGAAACCTCGTTTGCACAAGACTTAAGCAATATCAGTCAGATGTTGCAAGAACTCGAACAAATTGCCCAAATTGTCGAGCAACTTTTAGCGCAGCTGTAAGCCCCACTTCTAAAAAGCTCAGTTACCGTCGTAAGCATTTCACAAGCTCATCAATGATTGTAATTGTGTGTCTGAATTATCTCCCAATTCTTGTTGTAATTGGGATAGTTGATTTTCTAACGCTTCAGCAGTGTGGATAAGATTAGACTCTTGAGCTGTTTTTGTTTTTAGCTTCATGGCAAGGCCATCTGTCAGCCAAAAAGCTAAATAGCTGAAATTCTTCACTTTACATTTGACGATTTTGGACTATGAGTCATACTAAAAAAAGGTTCATGATTCTAGCAATCGCTAACTATATTTCCAAGCAGCCATTTGGCTAAGGAGATAGTTGAAACTGGGTTGACATTATTGGTGAAAACTTATTAGTTGAGAGGTGAAGTCATGAATCAGTCTCATGAAGAAGACAAAAATAAATTCCTTTCCCCTCGTGGCCGCTACTACGGACAAGTTAAACCAGAAAACTTAGTGTTTAATGCTAACTTGCAAGAATTTGCTCAAAAAGTTGACACGATCACCAGTTTAGAAAGCAATGGTAAGCTTGAGCCAGAAGATGCTTATCAGCAAATTAAGGAACTTTGGAAACAGTTAAAGCACAGTAAGAAGGAACTGGGAATTGGTGAGGAGCCATCGGCAACAGCCTGATAACTGACCTAGTTTAACTAAAGCACTCTGGGGAATCATAATGACTGAGTGATTTCAGAGGGCAGTTTTATCCGCCCGAACATTCCCGGCATTAAATTTGTGGCTTCTTTAAGGGCTATTTTGACAGTAAAATTACGACTGTTGGGGTTTGCAGAAGGAATAATTTGATTTACTTGTCCGCGCACAGAACGCTTGAGAGCATCTAGCTGCACTTCCACTTCATCTCCTTGTTTCACCAAGGACTTCATTGACTCTGGTACTATAACGCTAAACTGCAAGCGATCGCTACTTTCCAATGTCACTAAAGGTTGTCCAAAACCCGCTATTGCACCCACTTCTGTATGTTTCTTAGTGACGACTCCAGCAAATGGTGCTTTAACAATGCTGCGGTTTAGGTTAGCAATCGTTGGCTTTACTTCTGCTCGTGCTTGCTGAACTTGGGAACGCGCCTGCTTTACTCCTGCTCGTGTTTGCTGGACTTGGAAGCTTGCCTGTTTGACGGCAGTTTTGGCTTGCTCAATTTCCTGCAAGGCTTGTTCAATCCCAGTTTTTGCCCGTTGAATGCGAGCTTCAATTAATGCAACCTGTGTATTGGCTGTATCTAGTTGTAATTGACTAACTGCACCATCTTTTCGCAGCATAGCCATGCGTTGTTGATTGAACTGAGCGTCAGCTAGTTGTGCTTGTGCTTCCTGCAATTTGGCTTCGGCTTCTTGTTGACGAACCTCTGCTTGATTGAGTTGTGCTAGAGCTTGAGTTTTGTTTGCTAGGGCTTGAGTTTGGGCAACAGTCGCAACTGTTACACCTGCCTGAGCTTGGGAAATCACAGCCGATGTTTGATTGCGTTGTGCCTGGATATCTTTGATATCAATAATGGCAATGGTTTGACCTGCTTTAACTCTGTCGCCTTCTTGCACTGGCAAAGTTTTAATCTGTCCCATAATTCGGCTGGTAGTAGTAACGGTTTCTACCGCTTCCAACGTACCATTCAGGGGGATTCTACCCAGACTGAATGCTTTCTTGGTCAGGGGCGCTTTTACTTCTATAGGTTTGATAGTGTTAGTTATGGTAGCAGTAGATTCCGCAGAATTAGAAAAAAAGGATAACGCGATAGCTCGCAAGCCTGTGATTGCTAAAAGGGCTGCTAAAAAAAACATATCGCATTTCATTCGCTTACCTTTGCTGTGATACTAACCCAAGACGAATTAAAGTGATTATTTACTAAGGAATTTCTCTCCCCGCGCGATCGCCTACGTCAGGCGCTTGCGCCATTGTACTCTATTTGGCATCACGCAGATGTCATCCAGTACTGGGAACCTTCCTTGAACTATTTAAGAAATTTCTGCTCTTGAGCGCGATCGCAGTGCTATCTGGAGGTCACGCTCAAGAGCAGAAACGAACGACCGTTTCGGTGATTGGGGACACTGCTGGAGTGTAGAAAATTTAATCGTCATGAATTTGAAGAGTTTCACCGTTGGCACGAGTAATACTCAGGGCTTTGAATTCATTGTCGTCATAGTTGCCAACGACGGTGACTTTTTCTCCGACAGAGAGGTTAATGGGTTGTCCTAACTGAGGTTCTGCCTCAATGATGATTTGTCCCTTACCATCGTTGAGAATGAACTCGTCATCTAAAAGCTTAGTAACTTCGCCGGAAATACTGGTAACACGAGCGTTTGGCAAATTCTCAATTTGGTTTGGTGCTTTCTGCGCTCCCACCTCAAAAGGCATGAGCAACGCAAACAAACCGGTTAGGACGATAGTGGGTGTAGGATTGAAATTCATTGGTTAAATCCTCCAATCTGACGTGTAATTGACGCTTATTTTCAGATTGTCAGATAAAAGTAACAAGAAGGTAACAGCTTGATCCCCGGACAGGGTCTTCTTTTACTACGAATGAAAATATTTGCTAGCCAACCCGGTATTGAATTGTTCATTATGGTGAGGATTTAGGCGTGAATGGTAGTTTGATTTGAAATGTAGAGCCTTCACCCAAACGGCTGATTGCTAGAATTTGTCCCCCATGTACCTGGACAATCTGTTGTGCGATCGCTAATCCTAACCCGAAACCTCCTGTATGGCGCGAGCGTACACTATCTACTCGATAAAACCGCTCAAAGATATAGGGTAAATCTGCCTCTGGAATCCCAATACCGCTATCCCGGACTTCAATTACCACCCAACCAGACACAAGGAAAACTCGTAAGCGAACTCTACCTCCAGACGGCGTGTAGCGGCAGGCATTACTGAGAAGATTTTTTACTGCTTGCCGAATTAAATCTGGATTGATTCTCAACATTACCAATTGTTCAGGAAATTCGCTGGTTAATTCTAAGTTTTTTGCCTTTGCTGAGTGGGTGTATTCCTCTACTAATATTTCGAGCCAGCTAACCAAATTGACGAGGTTAAGTGCCTCTGGTTTTAACTGTCCTTCATTTCGAGCTAAGAATAATAAATCACTAATCAACATTCCCATTGATTCAGCAATCTGGTCGATATTATCTAGGGAACTTTGCTGTTCATTAGGGTCAATTGGTTCGAGCAAACCAAACTGAGCATTATGCCGAATTGCCTGAAGGGGTGTCCTTAGCTCGTGGGAGGCATCAGCTGTGAAGCGCTGTAATTGCTCGTAGGATTGGCGAATTGGCTGCATAGCCATTCCACCAAGAAACCAACCCGTCAAACCAATTACGCTTAAAGCAATGGGTACACCTACTATTAAAAACAGTCTCAATGACCATAAAGTTTCTTCAACAGGCACTAAAGAAGCTGCTATTTACAGATAGCCGATTAATTGTTTATCCTGAAAAACCGGAACTGTTAATTGACGTAGCATTTCATTGTGACGAACACTGGTGGAAACGCGATCGCCTTCTTGAGGCGACTGTTGTGCAGCATCACCTAACCTAATTGTTTGAAACCCTAGTTGATTATTTAACTGCTCTGATGGAGTGACACCAAAAAACTCTAGTAGTTGCTTTTTGGGAGTGTACCAACGGGCATAAATAATCCTATTGTCAAAGGGCAAAGCTTCACCACCTAAGATGGGGACATCTTCAAGACTAATGCGTTGCTGTTGTTGGTAACGTCCATCTTCAACACCCGCCGCCATCAGCTGCGTTGTGTTGTAAAGTTCTTGGTCAAATGCCCGCAATTGCTCTTTGACTTCTAAAAAGTAAAGTATGATTGCAAAGATCACCAGAATACTTCCCATTGAAAGCGTAAACCAGCGAGCTAGGTTACGCCGACTGCGGCTGAACATGGGAGGAATGAGCGATCGCATTATTCAGGGGCAACTAATCGATATCCTATACCGTACACGGTCTGAAGCCAATCTTCTGCTTTTACCATCTGTAAGCGCTGCCGCAGTCGATGCACTAACATCGTTATTGCTTTACTATCTGGTTGTATATTCCACTCCCAAAGTGCTTGTTCGATTTGGGCGTGAGTGAGTACTTGCTTAGGATGTCGCAGAAAGTATTCCAGCAATTGAAACTCTCGACCCGATAATTGGACTGTAGCTTCCTGGCGTTCTAACGTTAGAGTGTTGAGATGAAGTTGTAAGTCGGCTAACTCTAGCGTGTCACCTTGCCAGAGTGGCGCTCTGCGTCCCAATGCTCGTACTCGTGCCAATAGTTCTAGCAAACTAAAGGGTTTAACTAGGTAGTCATCTGCACCAACATCCAAAGCAGACACTTTATCCAAAATTGCATCCTTAGCAGTGAGAATCATTACTGGAGCCGTTTTACCTGCTTGGCGATACTTTTGACACAGACTCACACCACTGAGCTTGGGCAACATCCAATCTAAAATTAACAGGTCGTAGTCTCTCTGTTGCATTAACCACTGGGCTGTTTCACCATCTTCAGCACCATCTACAATATGTCCGACTTTCGAGAGCGCACCCTGTAGTGGTTGTAATTGAGTAATATCATCCTCTACAAGCAAGATTCTCATTCATTATGTCGCTATACTTTTTATTTTCCTATGATAAATTCATAATCAACCTTTTTCTGTATTATCCCTGTTATCTCAAACTGGGATAAGCCAATCTCTGACAGCCCTCTGAAGCTTTAATTTCTGAGTTTTGGCTAAAAATTTTAGTTTCTGTGAGTAAAGAAAAGCTTAAAGTTTTATTTAATCAAGGGTTGAGAATTTTACTTCAATTATTGTTTACCGAAAGTGAGAAAACAGGGTTATGGCTCGACCTCGTTGGCTGCAACTTCTAATTAAATTAGGGCTAGAGTTTTGGCTGCCAATACCCTTAATTGGACTGTTTTTTTGGTTAAGTACGGGTTTGCTGACACATCAAGTCTTAAGCTACACCTATGACACAACCGCCCAAATCCACGCCGACTCAAAACATCACATTCAGTTTTCTGTTTCACTCGCTGTTATGTCTATTGAAGCGGTAATTCAACGTCAAGAAAAGTTGACTGAAGTCAAAGTTTACACTGCTGATTCAGTGTTAAAGCAGATGGAATTTGAATTCCCCGTGACTGAATTTGCTCAAGTTGATGCCGCAAGCGCTCAAGCTTTAGGATTACCGATAACAGCAATTAAGCAGTTAATACGTTATCGCATTGAAAACTAAGGGACTTCCAGCCCTGGGTATTTACTTGCAATCCAAAACTTTACTAATAAATCATCTATATGAACTTTAAAATATTTGAAACGAGCTTGTCTTTTTTGTAAATATTGTTAAGCAAATCGCAATCGAAGTGAGCCTTGCAAGAGGCGTATAATCAGCAAGTATTGCCAATTAAATTTAGTAAACCTTATCTTCATACAATTGCATCTAATATTTATTTACTCTTTACCCAAAGGTGAAATTGACTAACTACTCTGGATATTGACTTTGATTCAAGCACTATATTTAACTCTATAACTTAACGAAAGCTTAACTTAATGCCTCTAGAAAAATTTCTAGAAGCATTAAGGTTTAATAATTTTGGTTCTTCAGTATCTGTTATGCCAAATTATTAGTTAGATATCAAAACTAGGCTCGACAATAAAGCTCAAAAGCCCGAATCAGTGCTAAACCCCATAAAAAACTAGGAAATAATGTTTATTTCTGTTGCCAAGTAAGCGTTTCATGGCTTTTTTGAAGGTAATTTAGCATGATAGATATATTAATTTTTATTCAGTCAGAGCTTAATTTACTCACAGAAATTATCAACTCTCAACTCGCGCCACACATCAGACGGTTGCCACCCGGAGTTACCCACAGAGCGGAGGGGGCGATAGTGTTTAGAAATGTATTCGGATTCGGAAACGTAGTCTTCAATGTATACAGGTGGATTGGGTTCAATTACTGTTTCAAGAATATTTTGGCTCTCAGGCATCTCAATGGGTTCAGTCGGTGGTGGGGTTACTTCTGTTTTCTTGCGAACTGGGTTAGGGTTTTTTTTGATGAGTCGTTTCATATCTATAGGAATCATTCGGCTTTCCAGAAAGAACGGATATCCCAGAATACAAGAAGTTATCAGCGAATCAGAGACATTTTGCCATAAAGTTATATGGGCGTGGATTGCTTTTTAGGGACGGGAGCCAGTTTGATTTGGCATTGATACAACTTGATCGCTGTACCCCGCCAATCACCCATTCAGGTAATAGTTGCTCAAAACGACCATTTTTTCTTCTCTGTATACAAAGGCGAAAATGAGAAGT
>NZ_JAAGOG010000119.1:0-26438 GCF_010747425.1 Nostoc sp. UIC 10630 | reverse complement strand
AAACCTTCCATTGACATTTACCCAAAAGATTTGCCTGCTCTACCTCCTGCCATTTTTTAATTCCGTCGAACTCACGTTTTATTGAATTCAGGCGGTCGTTTATTGAATTCAGGCGGTTGTTTATTGAATTCGGGCGGTTGTTTATTGAATTCAAGCAGTGGTTAGAGTGGGGTAAAACCCAAATTATTGAGCCAGTTCAGACTTGTGTATACACCGTAGGATGGATTGGGGGGACGGCGACAGCCGGGGGGTAAATATATGCAGCTTCACAAAAAAACGGTATTAGATATAAATACTTCTCGTGTTTTGGGGAAAAGGAGAAAGGGAAAAGGGAAAGAAAAAACCTTTACCCTTTAACCTTTACCCTAAATCCAATTCCGAGTTAAAAATGCTTAACCGAGCAGTATTGGGGTTTACCGTACCCTCTGCGATTTACTTTACGCCACCCTTAAAGGCTAGTTCCATATTATTCACAAAACTGGCGAAAGAAGTGTCAAACTAACCACACAAGCAGTTGAACATGATTAGACAATCCCAATGAAAAGACCTGGATTTATTGAACGTCATCACCTGTGGACAGAAATCCAAAAAGAAGCATCTGAAAAAATCAAGGCTATTGTTAAAGAACAGGATTTATTGTTGATTCGTACCGCTTGGTCAGACCAGCATGGCATTGTTCGCAGTAAGTCACTCTTACCCCAAGCTTTTTTCAGCGCCCTGGAAAACGGTATGCAAATCAGCACAGGGACATTCCTGTTTGATACTGGTGGTGCAATAGTATTTAACCCGTTTGTCCCTGGCGGTAGTTTAGATATGCCTTTGATGACAGGCGCGCCAAATCTTGTGGCTGTTCCTGACCCTGATACCTTCAAAATTGTGCCTTGGGCAAAACGTACTGGCTTTATTCTTTGTGATGAGTACTTTCAGAATGGTCAGCCAATGCCCTTTTCTAGTCGCGGTATTTTGCGCCAATCATTGGTGGAGTTACATCAAAGAGGATTGGAGCATATTGTCGGCTTAGAAGTTGAGTGGTATCTAGTAAAGTTGGAAGATCCGATGTTAGCGATCGCTAATGTTGGTACTTCTGGAAAACCCGGTGAACCTGCTAAAGTTAGCGCTGTAGAACATAGCTTTCAATACCTTTTAGAATCTCACAATCCAGAGATTCAAGATTTACTGCGCCTTCTGGCAGAGAATTTAGTTGAAATGAAATTGCCTTTAAGGAGTGTAGAAAACGAAGGGGGTGTTGGTCAATTTGAATTTACTTTTGACCCAATTTCTGCATTGCAAGCTGCCGATACAATGATGATATTCCGAATGGCAACCAAGCAAATCTGCCGTCAACAAGGTTACATCGCATCATTTATGTGTCGTCCAGGATTGCAAGGTTCTTCTTCTAATGGCTGGCATTTGCACCAATCCCTTGTAGACCTTACCACAGGCGAGAACGCTTTCATGTCTGCAAACTCCCAAACCCTCACGTCAGATTTAGCTAAACACTTCGTTGGTGGTCTTCTCAAACACGCCAATGCTGCTTCTGTGTTTACAACCCCAACAATTAACGGCTACAAAAGATTTAGACCTTATTCTCTAGCCCCTGACCGTGCAGGGTGGGGATTGGAAAACCGAGGGGCAATGATTAGATTACAAGGCGGTTTTGATGACCCCAGTACCCACATTGAAAACCGAGTTGGAGAACCAGCAGCCAATCCCTATCTCTACATGGCATCGCAATTGATTTCTGGTTTAGATGGTGTAGATTGTAAACTTGATCCTGGCTCTCCAACAGAGGAACCTTACACTACAGAAAATCCGATTTTACCCAAAAGTTTGCCAGAGGCGATTTCATATTTGAGCCAAAGCGAACTTTTTGCTCAAAAAATGGGGCAGCAGTTCATAAACTTCATCATTAAGATGAAAGAGAGTGAAATTAATCGCTTTTTGCAGTCCGTCGCCGATCAGCCACCAGAAGAGTATTTAAAGCAGGTGACTAACTGGGAACAAAGAGAATATTTTGAATTATTTTGAGTTGAGTTGGGTTTATACATCTTTTAATAAACCAGATTTACTCAGTAAATGGACGTAAATAATTGTCGTTGGGATAAGGCAATAGACAATAGGGTTTTAGCTAGTTTATTTTCTTTACATAGTTTGATTTTATTGTGCCAACTTATTTACTTGTCCGCACTGTTTAAAACTCTTTTAAATCATACTTTATTCATTATCTCTTCTTTTCCCATTCAGAATATTTGCTCCTACATCATAGGGAGTTTTTTAAGCTAGAAGCTGTTTTCTCTGGGTTTCCTGAAAATGGAAAAACTAAGATACTTCTAATTTTTGGGTTGTCCACTAATTCTTTTAAACGACCCATTTGCCGATCTGTAATCGCAACTCCAGCATATTTTTGAGCATAATTTAACTCTTCAACAAAATTACTATCATTATAAGCTTGAATAAATATACGATCTGCACCCCATTTTTCCCAGTCAGCTGCAAAATATTTTTTAGACCAATAGGGGTTATGATGGCAAATATCAAAACTCACCGATGGATTAGCTTTTTTCATAGAAGTTACCATTTGTTGCACAAATTTAGTTAAATTTGCAGTATATTTACCCTATGATTTTTGAGAACGGCTAGTCATGTTGATGCGATCGCTCAGTTGGCGGAGAGTTTGTGCTAAAGTGCGATCGCTCTGGTGGAGTTGGGTAATTTTATCGCAACTATAGATTACCGTTGTATGGTCTTTACCACCAAACTCCTCGCCAATTCTCGGCAAACTCAGAGATGTATGTTGACGCATGAGATACATTCCTATTTGACGCGCCCAGCTAATCTCTCTTCGTCGTGAGTTACCTTTGAGATCGTCTATTGAAACATCAAAATTATCTGCTACAACCTTTAAAATTGCTTCTGGGGTAGCTGCCATTTTTTCGTTAGGCGGTTCTAAAACAGGTGTAATATTTTCCACCGTCATCGGTAAGCCCCAAATAGAAATATAAGCCACCGCCCGAATTAAAGCTCCTTCTAATTCTCGAATATTAGAAGTATAGTTAGAAGCAATATACTCAATCACATCGCGGGGAAGACAAATATTTTCATCCTCGGCTTTTTTTTGCAAAATTGCCATCCTAGTTTCTAAATCTGGCTTTTGGATATCTGCGATTAGCCCCATAGAAAACCGAGAACAAAGACGTTCTTGTAAGCTAGGAATCTGGTTAGGAGGACGATCGGAAGCAATCACAACTTGTTTGCCAGCTTCATGTAAAGTATTAAAAGTATAAAAAAATTCTTCTTGAGTGTATTCCTTACCTTCCAGAAACTGAATATCATCAACTAATAAAACATCAGCAGCTCGATAATGTTCTCGAAAACTTTGCATACTATCTTTACGAATCGCTGTAATTAAATCATTAGTAAATTGTTCAGTAGAAACATAAAATATTTTACAATCAGGAGAAATTTTCCAGCGATAATGACCAATAGCTTGCATCAGATGAGTTTTACCTAAACCTACGCCACCACATAAAAATAAAGGATTAAACTCTTTACCGGGAGATTCTGCAACTGCCAAAGAAGCAGCGTGAGCCATCCGATTGTTGGCTCCAACTACAAATCGTGAAAATACATATTTAGAATTTAATTCAGTAGTTTTATGATTGTGATGAGAAACAGCTTCAGGAATACTGCTAGGATTTGTTGATTCCCAAGAAACCTCGCGTTCACTAAAATGAGAAACTTCATCACCTTGAGCAACAGTAATGTAAATTCCTACGGGATGACCGAGAATATCTTGTACTGCATGAGCAATGGTATTTATGTAATACTTCTGTAACCAATTACGAGCAAATGGGTTAGGAGTGCGGATTACTAAGCAATTATTTTCTAATCGCTCCGCACTAGCAGTTTTTATCCAAGTTTCAAAGGTCGGTCGGGATAGTTCAACCTGTAGGCGCTCTAGTACCTGACTCCACAGACTTTCTATGGGAATTTCCATTATCCACCACCTTTGCTGCTAATCGTCACAATAGAAGATAAAGCATCAATTTAGCATCCAGACACGCTAGACCTAGAATAAGCTTTTAAGTTGTAATCATTTTGGGACATACCCAGTAGGCAAGATCCTAACACTCACCGACTGACACGGAGAAGCAACGATACATGAAGACAACAAACCATGACTTAGCACCCAAAAAAACTGATACCAGGGGTTTATCACAGAGGTGGTGGATGCTGTTATATGGGGTAGCAATGGTGTTCTTGGGAAGCTGCTCTCTTGTACCAGCTAAGACCTTTGAGACTCGACAAAGTGACACTCAGCCCCAAGAAACAATAGAACCCAATCAGGGAATTGTCCCCCCGCCGATTTTCTCGTCGTCTGGAGATCCTAATTTTGTGGTAAAAGTAGTACAAAATGTGGGACCTGCGGTAGTTCGCATTGATTCTTCTCGAACAATCACTTCTCGCGTACCAGACGAATTTAACGATCCATTTTTCCGGCGGTTTTTTGGAGACGCAGCACCACAACCTAGACAACGTGTAGAGCGCGGTAGTGGCTCTGGATTTATTATTAATTCTTCAGGTCAAATTTTGACCAATTCTCATGTGGTAGATGGTGCTGATAGAGTGACTGTCATACTCAAAGATGGCCGGACTTTTGACGGTAAAGTACTAGGTGAAGATCCAGTAACAGATGTTGCTGTGATCAAAATTGATGCTAATAATCTGCCAACCTTATCTGTAGGTAACTCTGATGCTTTACAACCAGGAGAAGCAGTAATAGCTATTGGCAACCCTTTAGGCTTGAATAACACCGTCACTTCTGGGATTATTAGTGCTACAGGTCGTTCTGGTAGAGATATCGGTGCTAGTGACAAGCGGGTTGATTACATCCAAACCGATGCTGCGATTAACCCTGGTAATTCTGGTGGGCCATTGCTTAATGCTCGTGGACAGGTAATAGCAATGAACACAGCTATTATCCGAGGCGCTCAAGGCTTGGGATTTGCTATCCCCATTAACACTGCACAAAAAATTGCCCAGGAATTAATTGCTACAGGCAAAGTCGATCATCCTTATTTGGGTGTTCAGATGGTGACACTGACACCAGAAATTAAAGAAAAAATAAGAGATAAAGCAGGCGATCGCTTAAATCTTACAGCAGATGAGGGTGTTTTGCTGGTTGAGATTGTGCCGCGATCGCCTGCATCGGTGGCTGGACTACGAGTTGGTGATGTGATTAAAAGCATTAACAGCCAGCCTGTTACTAAAATTGAAGAAGTACAAAAGCTGGTAGAAAATAGCAAAATCGGTACTAAGTTACCAATACAGGTAGAACGCAATGGGCAAATTGTCCAAATAGCAGTCCAACCTGCTGCTTTACCCGCGAGACGTGAAGGATAAAGTTTGTCATTTGTCATTTGTCATTAGTCATTGGTCATTGGTCATTTGTCATTTGTCATTTGTGAATACCAATGCCTCATTTCCCATTTCCCATTCCCCATTCCCCAAAATAGTTTTATCATGACTGAATTAGCACCAATCATTCAATTAGGCAATCCAACATTGCGCCAAAAAGCTCTTTGGGTTGAGAATATTCAAGATGAGCATATCCAGAAATTAATTGAAGACTTAATTGCCACTGTTGCCAAGGCTAACGGCGTGGGAATTGCTGCACCTCAAGTAGCACAATCTTATCGTTTATTTATTGTGGCTTCCCGTCCTAATGCCAGATATCCCAACGCGCCGGAAATGGAACCTACTGCAATGATTAATCCCAAAATCATTGCTCATTCAACTGAAGTTGTCAAAGATTGGGAAGGTTGTTTAAGTGTTCCCGGAATTAGAGGGTTAGTTCCTCGCTATAAATCTATTGAAGTGGAATACACCGACTGTCAAGGCAATTTACAAAAGCAAGAATTAACCGATTTTATTGCTCGGATTTTTCAACACGAGTACGATCACCTTGACGGTATCGTATTTGTTGATCGCCTAGAAAGCACTCTTGATATGATTACTGAGCAGGAATATCAAGAACGAGTAGTTAACAAATAAATGGGAGTGGTAAGTAGGGAAAATACGGTTTGGTTAAGGTTTTTTGATGAAAGTTTTAGATCACAAAGACGCGACAAATTGCCGTCTCTACAATAAGCAGTTTTTTGTAGAGACGGCGATTCATCGCGTCTCTTGCCTTAACCGAACAGTATTGGAGTGGGAAGTAGTATATTAATTACGAATTACGAATTACGAATTATTTAAGCGTGTGTTTCGCAAACTCGCTCGTCTCGCCACAATTGATATAGCCGTGTCGCTGGCATAGTCATATATAAAACATCGCCAGCACTGAGACTTGTCTCTAATAAATCCCAACCGTGAAGGGTTTGGTGGTTAGTTTCTACGTACAAAGGTACGCAATCAGCAGACATGGCTACATCTTTCACCCACTGACCACAAAAGGCGTGTAAAGGTGTAATCACAGTTGCAAAAGCTACCCAAAGGCTATCGGCTGTGATGCCATTGCCAAGAATGCGTCCCCCTAGTGCAGCAGCAGCAAAAGCTGGGGCTGCTAGTTCAGCCGGACTCAGTACAGCCTCGAAGCCAAATAGCTGTTGAGCTATGCCAGCAAAATCGGGATCGGCATAATGAACAATCACAGGAATGCTGGGTGTCAAGCCTTTGGCTTTGAGGGCAATTTCCAGATTGGTGGCATCATTGTTAGTAACAGCAATCACTGCGGCAGCAGAGTCTATATTGCTGGATTTGAGTATTGTGCGGAAACTGGCATCACCCTGAATCACGGGGATACCGAGTTCGCGGGCGGTGTTGATATATTTGTTATTGGAGTCGGGTTCAACTACTACAACTTCATGTCCGCTGGCGTGGAGTTGCTGGACAATTCTCACCCCAATCCCACTCAAGCCACAAACAATGTAGTGATATCGCTGAGGAATGCGGGCTGCATCCCAAAATTGCTTAAAGCGGCTTCCTAAGACAAAATCGGTGAGCATTGCATACCAAATACCAATCACCACCGCTCCAACCAGCATCATTACAACAGTAAATAACTTAATACTGTTAGGAGCATTTTCTACTACTTTGTCATTACCACCCGCTCCCGTAATCATACCTACAGAAAAATATAGAGCATCGACAGGAGATAAACTCAACTCAGCCGACATATAGGTGAGTGTAGCGATCGCAATAACTGCAAGTAACACAACAGCACCCACCAATACCGATCGCCCATGTTGCTGAAACTGCTTAAAATTAGTTAAGGCTTTCAGCAGTTTTTTAATCAACGATCTTCGGGGAGAACGGATGCGGGGTTGTGTACCAATAATTAAGCGATCGCCTACTTGGATCTCTTGTCCAGATATGACACCTGACACCAAATCCATCTCACCTTCTACTGGCAAGTAATAAATCAGCATCCGCGATCGGTCTTCCCACAATTCACTCAGCTTTAAACCTCTCCAGAAGTGGTTTTCATCGATGTATTCTTCGTGAATTGGCCAAGTTTGCTGAAATAATTTGATTTGTCCGATCGCTCGGTTTCCCATCGCTGCAAAGGTGAATACGGGTGCTGCTAATCCCACAACACTCATACTCAAATGGTCTGGCAAACTTTGATCTAGGCGCTCGCCCAAATTTGTATTATAAAAACGGTTGATAATCCGAATCTGGGGATTCAGCACTCGCGCTTGCATCATAATAGACAAATTCAGAGCATCTTTAGAGCCAGCGATGACTAAAGTATGTGCCTGTTGAATTCCTGCTGCTGTTAGGGTAGAAGCTGCTTGTAAATCGCCAACAATCACATCTCCTGCCGTTTCGCCAGGGATAGATTGGTGATGAATGCCAACAACGAAGGCCCCCTGATGTCTCAGCAAACGAAAGGTTTTATATCCGGTACGTCCTAAGCCGCAAACAATAATTCTGGGTTTCATGAAACGGCAGCATCTTTTACAGGTAGGGCTGCATTTCTAGTTATTGATCAATATTGTTGCCCATTTTCCTGGAATATAACTGTAGCTGACAACACGATTGTTTTAAATAAGATGGCACTTTTACAAATTTATGAAAGTCGATGTTATTTGGATACCTGAAATTTGAAAAAATTCAAGTTATGAAAAATTTGGTACAATTGTCAACTTTCGGTACTATTTTATGCCCTCTAGTTTTGGTAGGAACCATAGCCGCTACAGCGCAAGCACAGCAACAGTCAGAGCCAGGGGCGATTTCTGCACCTCATGTAACACTGAATGTACAACGTAGCAGTGGTACATGTCCTCCAACAATTGGACTGTGGTGGTTTGTTCTACCTTATGAAGGCGGTGCTGAACATACGGTAGTGGCAGATACTAGAGAGTTTGCAGATGAAACTAAGTTAGTTTCATCTAATAATAAGCAGTTTGTGGAATTTGTTTCACCTTTACGCAGTAATTATGCTTCTTGTGTAGGTCAAACTCGTGAGCAAAAATATACTTTCTACAATGTAGAATTTAAAAATAAAAAAGCTTATTTCCGTGTAGATTTACGAAAAATTGATGCACCCGCTCGCCTAATCACTTATAAAAATGTAGTGGCTTCCCGCCCTTATGTCAGATGGGCGATCGCTGACTAACTCATCAAAATAGGAGAGTTTTTCTAAGTAGGGTTTCAACAGGCAAAAAATAATATAGAAAAATATGGCAATTTTTGTAGGTTGTGATACGCTATCTGCTTGAGAAGTGTGGAGGAACCGAAAATGACTAAGCTGCGCGTGGGGTTACTGTTTGGCGGTCGTTCGGGAGAACATGAAGTTTCAATCAAATCAGCACGGGCGATCGCTAAAGCCCTGAGTGCAGAGGAAAATGCTAGTAAGTACGAAATACTTCCTTTTTATATTCAAAAAGATGGACGCTGGCTAGCCGGAGAAGCACCCCAAAAGGTTTTAGAAACAGGCAGTCCGCTTTTGGAAGCTGAACAATCAACTTCTGAGGGAAATCTGACATCCAACCCTCAAGCCCAAACCCTAAGTAAATGGGAATCTCCCTCTCAAGTTGCCCAAGTGGATATTTGGTTTCCCGTTCTCCACGGTCCCAACGGTGAAGACGGGACAATTCAAGGGTTATTAACTTTGATGCAAGTCCCCTTTGTTGGTTCTGGGGTGTTAGGTTCGGCAATGGGAATGGATAAAATTGCCATGAAAATGGCCTTTGAGCAAGCGGGACTAGCACAGGTAAAATATAAAGCGATAACTAGAGCGCAAGTTTGGTCTAATCCTTGCGTGTTTCCGAAACTGTGTGATGAGATTGAGGCAGCATTAGGTTATCCCGCTTTTGTTAAACCTGCTAATTTGGGTTCATCAGTGGGTATTGCCAAAGTGCGATCGCGCCAAGAATTAGAAGCCGCCTTAGATAATGCCGCCAGTTATGACCGAAGACTGGTGGTAGAAGCTGGTGTCGTCGCCAGGGAAGTTGAGTGTGCCGTTTTGGGTAACGATCAACCCCAAGCCTCTATCGTTGGAGAGATTAGTTATGATAGCGATTTTTATGATTATGAAACTAAATATACAGAAGGTCGGGCAGATTTACTGATTCCAGCACCGATTCCAGATGCGATCGCTCGTCAAATTCAGGACATGGCTTTGCAAGCCTTTGCAGCTGTTGATGCTGCGGGATTGGCAAGGGTCGATTTCTTCTATGTAGAAGCTACACAAGAGGTTTTGATTAACGAAATCAATACGTTGCCGGGGTTTACGGCGACGAGTATGTATCCGCAACTCTGGGCCCATAGTGGAGTCTCCTTTCCAGAATTAGTTGATCGGTTAATTCAACTTGCTCTTGAAAGGTATTCTCCTAGCTGACAGAAAAAATAAGCAAACTGATTTCAGAGCATTACGGCAAGAAGTCACAATAAAGACACAATTTTGACAAAAGTTAGCCGGATTTGGTAGCATCTGTTTTACAAAAAAGCTACTGGGATCGGAAATTTTGTTACGGATACCTGATGCTTGACTCCTCCAGTACAATTTATTGACTAGAGGGGTACAAATCTGAAAGTAATCATGGAAAAAAGTCAGAGTGTACAGCGCGAGCCAACCCAACTCAGAAGGGCTACTCCAGAGCTGACAAACAGGAAATCGAGATTAAAACAAAGCTCGAATGTTCTGATATATCTGGTAACACATCATCCTTGGCTATTGTTAACTGGGTGTTTAGCCATGTTTTTAGGAGGTGGTGCCTTTGCCCTGTATAGCTTAGGTAATGCTGGACAGGTAGCACAAGAAGAACCAGAAACAATCCCAGTTATTGTTGAAGAACCAATCAGTGTGCCCTCTGAGAATAGTAACCCTACACCTTTATGGATGGTAGCTGCGATCGTCCTCAGTTGTGGTGGTGGTTCTTTGCTCGTTTTCAAAATGCTTAACCGGAAAACGCAACCGCAAAAAGTCCAAAAACAGGTTAACCGCCATCAGGCACGCTTGGCACAAAGCCAGTACCAAAGATTGGAACCACGCCTTCCTAAAAACCAACCAATTTTTGTGCCACAGCCACAACTGATGCCGCTGATGCAGATGCAACCTAAAGCAAAACATCTAGTAACGGTTCTACCAGCAGAACACAAGCACCACTTGGATACGCGCACAGATTCTTTAGCAGACTTAATGGATCTTCGTAAAAATAGTTCATTGTCTGCAATTTTACGCCAGTATTAAATTTAATGTAAAGCAAAAACCTTTCAAAATAATACTTTTTGCGAATTAGGGCACGGTTCTACCGTGCCTTTACTAATATTTATCCTTCTGGCAATTTAGCAAACGCCTGTTCAACTAAATCCTTTGCTTTAGCATCCAAACGCAGCCAATCCACTTCACCCAGTTCATCAATTAAACTAGTATCAATCTCAGCAGCTTCTTTCTGTGGGCTGTATTCAATAAAACACACCTCATAACACAATTCCCACAAATCGATACTCGCTTCTTGCTGTTGACGCTGCAAACGTAGATGATATCCTGGATGGGGCATCGGCAAACGAGTAAGAGTCTCTCTAATTTCATCGGCTTCTTGGGGCGTTGCAGTTTCCATTGCTTGCAACAACTCAGTCACCAATGCTTTGATTTCATCAGTGGTGCTAGGCGGCCAAATCAGGACATCATGGTAAGTTCCCGTCCAAGAAGATTCATCAAGGGACTTACGGATATTATCGATAACGCGAATGAAAGCAGGTTGCATGAGGATTTCAGCCTGCTGCCATGCAACTGGATTTGTTATTTTCGGTGGCATTGGTAATAAACAGGGGCACTAAAAGAAAAATAAACAGTCTGCGTTTATAAAAAAGCTGCGTTTTTAATCTAAATCTTTTCTCAAGATAGCGGATTTCATTGAAGAAAATTTGGAGATATTTATTACCAGCTGGACAATTAGGTAATAACTCTGGGGAGGGAATATGATCGGCAAGCTACTAGACCATCGTTACCAAGTAATTCGAGTCCTCGCAATGGGAGGATTTGGTCAAACCTATATTGCCCAAGATACTAGGCGGCCCGGCAACCCCATTTGCGTTGTCAAGCACCTCAAACCCGGAACTGACCCCAGAGTTTTTGATACTGCTAAACGCCTGTTCAATAGCGAAGCCGAAACCTTAGAAAAACTGGGCAACCATGACCAAATACCCAGGCTGCTAGCGTATTTTGATGAAAACCAAGAATTTTATTTAGTACAAGAATATATTGAAGGACATACCCTAGCTGAAGAACTTACACCTGGTAAACGCTGGAGTGAAAGCCAAGTAATTCAACTATTACAAGAAGTTCTGGAAATTCTTGAATTTGTCCACAGCCAAGGCGTTATTCATCGGGATATCAAACCGGATAATATCATCCGTCGCGCCTCAGATAATAAGTTAGTTTTAGTGGACTTTGGGGCAGTGAAGCAACTGCGTACACAGATGGTGACAGTGGGGGGACAAGCATCTGCCACAGTCGTTATCGGTACTCCCGGCTATATGCCGACAGAACAAGGGCAAGGCAAACCCCGCCCCAACAGTGATATTTATTCCCTCGGCATCATTGCCATTCAAGCACTAACAGGATTATTGCCAACGGCATTGCAAGAAGACCCGGAAACAGGCGAAATCATTTGGCAGCAATCAGTAACCGTAAACTACCAACTGGCGGCAGTGTTGACGAAGATGGTGCGTTATCACTTCAAAGACCGCTACCAAAACGCCACGGAAGCACTGCAAGCCTGTAAAGATGCGATTAATCCTGTACCTAAACTTTCTCAACCTCAAGAATCCACCAAATCTAGACCTCAAGTATCTCGGCTGCAAACGGTTGCAGTCGCACCAGCAAATCCTGTCAAACCTGTCCGTAAAGACTCTGGTAAATCCGACCCATGGCCAATATTAATTGGCATATTATTAGCGGGTGGTGCGGCTGCCTTAGTCGCAAATGTATACCCAAATGTGAAAAATTTAGCTTTAAATCTTACAGGTAAGGATACTACTTTAGTAAACAAATGCTCGGCTGTTGTCGTCGGAAATTCTAATATCCGTTCTGAACCTAGTTCGATAAATTCTGATAATATTTTGCAAACAGTTACCGATAACACCAGTTTCGAGGTGACTGGCAAGCGGACAAAACGAGGTTGGATAGAAGTTAAACTTAAATCTGGTCGTTTAGCTTGGGCACACCCGGCCGTGATCGTCAATAATCAAGAATGGGCTTCTTGCCTGCGCGAAAAAGGTATTGCAACTAAGACTGTAAATGATAGTAGCTTGATTGCTACTCGACCAGCTCCCAAGCCAAAAGCAAAATCTAGTGATGTAGCAACTCCCTTACTAGAAAAGCCGAAGGAGTCAACTGACAATGTGGACAAATCAGAACGATCGCAGCCTAGTGATAACAGTGCCAATATTATAGAGCAAGCAAAACAGAAGTATGATTCAGGGGATATAGTTGGAGCGATCGCACTTTTAAAATCAATTCCAGCAAATGCTGCTTCTGGTATCCAAGAGACGGGCAAAATGATTGCCCAGTGGCAGGACGATTGGGCGAAAGCAGAGGCGTTATCTAATGAGATCAACAAAGCAATAGATGATGGTAAATGGGATAAAGTTTTAGATTATAGAAACCATCCAGAAAAATTACCTAATACTAAATACTGGCGAAACAAAATAGAACCATTATTTAAACAAGCAGCCGAAAATCTAGCAAAACAGGCACTAACTCAACTAAAAAATCAAGGTAATCCGAAGAGTACCCAACAAAAACTTCCCGATACTAACCAACCTGCCACTCAAGAGAATCCTAATAGCACAGAAACTCCTAAAAGCGAATTTTAACAGTTACGAGTATTTATATTCTTGGGCATTGGTCACAAGTTCAGGTTGTAAGCCAGTTGTCAAGGAGATTTTAGAAGGTGCTTGAAAGAAAAATTCAGGTGTGCCTCGTTGCTTTTATCTTAAGGGTGCGACAATTAACCTAACGTTGGGTTTTCGTTGTCGTTTGACATCAAATACTGAGGTGGGAAAGGAGGCGAACGACGCTCGCCTCCTTTCCCTTTCCTACGATTATCATTCTTATGCAAATATATTTATGCTCAAAGATGTATTGACAAAATTCACTTACTTTTAACTTGTTTCCAATGGCTATACCTAATTCCTACCCTTTCACTCTTTTGTTAAGAAAGATGTGACTAAAGGATAGCTTGATGATTCGCGCTCGATTATCCTTCTAGAGGGATGATTTATATTTTCTTCATTGAATTTTTGATAAATTTTATTCAACGACTAAATATTTAGCCGTAAGATTACCATCACTACCAATAAATACAAATTACAGATTAGTCGGGTGCAGTCTGTACAGATTTCTATTGCACCTGCAATAGAAGCGGTTTTGTGCTGTCAAAAATAATCAATTCAAAATTTTGTATGGAAAGTTTTCTGCCCAGCAATAACGCCATGCCCTTTTCCAGTGCGCCCAAACTGGAGATTGCTTGCTCACAAAACTTTGTTTGTTGCCTGCAAAGCCAGTTTCTGAGTCTCGCTTTCACTACTTCTTATCAAACCAATCGGCTGTTTTTCATCGGCTGCAATTCTCAAGGGCGAGTAGCTGCCAAAGAGCGATTGTTTGATAAACCAATGAGGATGTATGCGTCAAACAACAGCATACATACTAGCATATATTATCAAATTTGGCGGTTTGAGAATTTACTCGTACCAGGGGAAATATATCAGCAAAGCGTAGACGCGTTGGTGAAGCCTCTCGTACCCCTGCTCTTAAGCAAGCTAGCAAGAGCGTCTTTGACAGGAGAAGAGAAGCAGCTTGTGGTTAGATATCGCCCTTACATTCCCCGCCAGCCTACACCACTGGCGACTTGAATGTCTACAATCTCATGCTGGATGTCGCAGGAAATATCATATTTGTCAAACACAGACTTTAGGTGCCTCGCCACGATCGGCAACGACTATAGTTTTGTACCCCTGTGCCAACCGCCGTTTATCTCCAAGTTGTTAGCAGAAGACGATTGCCACCTCAACGGGTATCGCAACGGCCCTTTTCAGACTGCGCCTGCGCCTGCCCTTACTATGCTGGGTTCTCCAGGACTGTGCGACTGGTTGCGGTGATCGCAAATCGGACTAGCATTCACCACTTACCAAACCAATCGGCTTTTTCTTTTCGGCAGCACACCCGAGAAGTTGACCGTTAACAAAAGCCCATTTGACAAGCCTTTGCTTTGAGGAGAGCGATTGAAGTGGGTTTGCCTCTGCTGATTGAGGCGGTTTGAATGGCGATTTTATCAGGGCATCAGATCTTTAGAAACAATCAAGTAAATCTTTAATCCAGGAGAAGAATTATGGCAGTTTTATGGAATGAAGCAACTAATGGCGATCTTTCAAATGATGTACGCAATCCCACTGCACTTGGCACCCTGACTCAGGGAGAGAATATCATCACAGGGGCATTACCCGAATCCCCGGAAGACAACCTTGATGTGTTCTTATTTGACGTTCCTGACGGATTTGTCGTAGAGGACATTATCGTTACCCAATTAAATACAACGGGTTTCGAGAATGGATTTAACCTATTTCTCACAAATCCTGGTGGTCTAGTTGGTTCTCTCAACACATCCAATTCTGGCTTGAGGGCAGGCGACAATCTTTTTGACAACCGTAATTTCGATTTTCCAGGACCCCTGACGGCGGGAACCTACACGTTTGATTTGAGAGGCTTTGATACCAGTTTTGGTGCGAATGCCTATGAATTTAAGCTCGTTGTTTTGCCCACGAATATAGTCCCCGTTGCCAATAATGATACTGCCAGCACCAACGAAGATACAGCTGTCACCGTCAATGTGCTGGGGAACGACCGTGATGCCAATGGGGACACCCTCCGAATTACTCAGGTGAATGGTCAAGCCGTAGCGGTTGGCCCTCCCATTACTCTGGCATCTGGTGCCTTGGTAACTCTCAACACTAATGGCACCCTCAGCTTTAATCCCAACGGCAAATACAACTCTCTCGCCCAAGGAGCCACTGCCACCCAGTCCTTTACCTATACTATCAGCGATGGCAGACGTGGCACGACTCCAGCAACCGCTACTGCTACCGTTACCATCACCGGGGTCAACGATGCCCCCACTGCCATTGCCCTGAGCAACACTACCGTCAACGAAAACGACGTTGCGGCGGTGATTGGCACCCTCACGGTCACTGACGATACAGGCGATACCCAAACTTTCAGTCTCAGCGATAACCGCTTTGAAGTGGTGAGCAATCAACTCAAACTCAAATCGGGCATCAGCCTCGACTATGAAGCAGAGCCGAGTGTTAGCCTCAATGTCACAGCGACCGATGGGGGAGGATTGAGTAAGATCCAGAGCTTCACGATCGCTGTCAATGATGTGGTGGAGAACACTGCTCCCACTGACCTAGCTCTCAGCACCACAACCGTGAATGAGAATGTGGCAGCGAATACAGTAGTCGGTAACTTCTCCACCACCGATGCCCAAGGCGGTAGCTTTACCTATGCGTTAGTCCCAGGCACAGGCGATGCAGACAATAGCACGTTTACCATCGTCAACGGCAACCAACTCCAAATCAACACCTCTCCCAATTTTGAGGCAAAATCGAGCTACAACATCCGCGTCAAAACCACCGATGCAGGCGGTTTATCCTTTGAAAAAGCGATCGCGATCGGCGTGAATGATGTCAACGAAGCCCCCACTGACCTAGCTCTCAGCGCCACAACCGTGAATGAAAACGTGGCAGCGAATACAGTTGTCGGTAACTTCTCCACCACCGATGCCGAAGGCGGCAACTTCACCTATGCGTTAATTCCAGGCACAGGCGATGCAGACAATAGCGTGTTTACCATCGTCAACGGCAACCAACTCCAAATCAACAGTTCTCCCAACTTTGAGGCCAAATCGAGCTACGACATCCGCGTCAAAACCACCGATGCAGGCGGTTTGTCCTACGAAAAAGCGATCGCGATCGGCGTGAATGATGTCAACGAAGCCCCCACTGCTACGGGTGAAACCGTCTCTACCAGCAAGAATACTGCCATCACCGTTGAGTTGGGAGACAACATCAGCGATCCAGATGTGAATGGTCTAGCAAATGCCACGCTGAACGTCACCAGCACCAGCAACGGCACCACCAGTATCGACCAGGACGCTCGACTGGTCACCTTCACCCCCACTGCTGGCTTTAGTGGCACTGCCTTGTTCAACTACACCATCACCGATACAGGTGGACTGACCTCCAATGTCGCTACGGTAACGGTGGAAGCGGGAGACATCATCTCCACAGGCAACAAGAACCAGGACATTCAGGGCAATGAGGGCAATGACTACATCTCGGCTGGTAATGGTAAAGATACCATTCGAGGTTTAGGCGGCAATGACATGCTGCTAGGCAACAACGGAGCTGATACCATCTATGGCGGCAGTGGCGATGACCTGATCAACGGCGGTAATGGACCTGACCTGCTCACAGGCGGCAGTGGCAAAGACAAGTTTGTTTTAACGGCTAGTGCAGGAGGTGACACGATTAGCGACTTTAGCGATGGTGTTGATTTATTGGCTTTAGCAGGAGGATTAAGCTTTGGGCAGCTCACCATCACTGCTAGCGATAGCAACACGCTGATTAGGTATGGCAGTGAAACCTTGGCAACGCTAACGGGTATCAACTCCAGCTTGATTACCTCTGCCGATTTTGTCACTATCTAAGTTTTCAAACTCTACAATCTCATTTGCGATCGCTGTCTGCAATTGTCTATTTTTTGCAAAAGCAGGCAGCAATCTTCCATTTTTGGGATAGCTATTACGGTTTTTTAGAATCGCTCAATTAATGCAAGTAATTGAGTTTCACATAATTTTTTCTGTTAGCAAATCCTACTTGCAGAGGATCATGATAATGACAATCAAATACTGAGGTGGGGAAGGAGGCGAGCGTCGCTCGCCTCCTTCCCCTTTCCTACAATTATCATTCTTATGCAGATATATTTATGCTCAAAGATGTATTGACAAAATTCACTTACTTTTAACTTGTTTTTAATGATCCTTGGGAATAGTTAGAAATAGACTCTGCCTATTAAATTCGCAGAAGCAGCCCAATAAAAAAATTTCCAGGTATAACCTGGAAACGAGATTTTAAATCGGGTTTATCTGTTATTTAATTTTCCTGATTAATGCATTTCGTCATATTCTGGGGCTTCAACTCGTCTTGCTTCCATCCGCGAAGCTGGCAAAAATTCAGCGCGACGCACTGGAACCAAGGGCGGTGTATTTCCTTGGTAAGGGTGAATCACTTGTACAGTACGGGCTGGACGCTGCCGTGGCGAGAATAAAGCCAATACTCCAGCGACGACAACACCACCACCAATAGTCAGAGTTGCGCCTCCCACAGCCCAAAGCATGGGTGAAGACCACCAAGAAGTTTGCGGCTGGAGTGCTGCTACTTTTTGTTGGTTATACTGCTGGGCTTGTTGCCACTGCTGCTGAGTATTGAAATTTTGAACTTGTCCTTGGAGTTGTTGATTTTGCAACTTCAACTGTTCATTGTCGTTCTTTAAACGCTCCAACTGCATCTGCGTATTCAGCTTTTCCATCTCCAGACGTTGGTCAGCACTGGTAGCGGTTGGTGGCTGATTAGGATTGGGATAGATTGGTTGCCCATAAGGGCCGTAAGGATACATTTGTGGCTGTATTCCCGGCGCTACTACAGTCCCTGGCATTTGCGGAGCAACAGCAAAGTTAGGTTGTAGGGGGGTATTTGTTCCTTTGAGCAATACGAGAGCCGCCAGCCCAGCTACGGCGACCCCGCCGATAAACGCCATACTCTCACTCATCGCCTATGCTCCTCAATTGCGACGTAACTATAATAATCATTTGTGACTGACTCACTCTCACACTCACACTCATAAATTATGCCTACTTGACTTCACATAATACTCAAACTATAAGCGACTGTATCAGCTAGTTTTTTTACATCATGATATCTGATGTTAATATTCAAAACCATAATGGTCAAATTGTCTACCAAACAAGGATAGAAAAACTACGCTGTTATACTTTTTAATCTACTTTTCCGTTCTAATCAAGAGGAGTATTTGTGCTGGTTTTGATGGCTGCTTTGAGACTTTGGCAAAATTGGGCGATCGCCAAAAGTCCTTGCTCTGGTGTGCCTTCTGCCAACCGTTTGACAACAGCGCTACCCACGATCGCTGCATCTGCGCCCCATTCCTTTACCTGACGGGCTTGTGCCGCATCGGAGATGCCAAAGCCTACACCGATGGGTTTCTCAGTAACACCACGAATTTGTTTGAGTAAATCGGACACGCGGTTTTCCAGTTGCGTTCGCACCCCTGTTACCCCAGTGACGCTGACTAAATAAATAAATCCTTGAGAAGAATGAGCGATCGCTTCGATTCGTTTAGCATCGCTGGTGGGAGCTACCAATAAGATTACATCAATTCCCATCTCCTTAGCTGGTTCGAGCAAGCCTGCTGCTTCTTCCAAGGGCAAATCTGGTACTACTAATCCTGCTACCCCAGCCGCAGCTATTTCCTGGAGAAATTTATCAATTCCCCGATGCAAAATTGGGTTGTAATAAGTAAATAGAACAATGGGCGATCGCAATTTGGGAGTAATCCCTTGCAACATTTCCAGTACCTGCTCCAATTTTGTGCCCCTTTGTAGAGCGCGGGTAGCAGCAGCTTGAATTACTGGCCCATCAGCTAGAGGATCGGAATAAGGTATGCCCAGTTCAATAATATCGGCTCCACTTTGATCTAGAACCTGCAAAGCTTTTGCTGTTGTTTCTAAATCTGGATCGCCAGCAGTAATAAACGGAATCAGAGCGCACTCATGATTCCGCCCAAGGGTTTCAAAGCAATCAGAAATTGCAGTCATTAGTTATTAGTCATTAGTTATTAGTCATTAGTCATTGGTCATTAACAAAGGACAAATGACAAATGACAAATGACCAATGACCAATGACCAATGATAACTTTACACCTGAGATTGCTCTTCTTGTTCTATTTCAGCTTGAATTCGTGCTAGCTCTTCTGGAGTAAGCTCATCTAACCGCTTTTGCAGGAAGTCTTGCTCATATTGTTCCCGTTGTTGGTGGTAGGTCATTTTTTGTCCCACCGCACGGAAAAAATAGGTCGCTAACCAGCCAATTAACCCACTGACTAGTAAGACTTGGCTCCATATACCAGCTTTTTGAGTGTCCAAACCGACTAGCTGCAATATTACATAAGCCAAGCCGCCGGCAATAAAAACACCTAAGCCAATTCCAATAGCGTCAATCCGTCGCATGAGAGTTATGACCTACCAATTCTCGTTAAACTTGAACTTGTCGCCGTTGGGGTCGGAAATTTGCAAACGGCGATAGAACCAACAGACCTGGAAAAAAGAAAAACACCAAAAAGTACATCAACAAACGCTCGATGGAGCTAGCTACATACCAACGCTGCTTCAGGTAGAACAATACAGCAATGGGGATTACCAGAAGGTAAGCTCCAGCCAAAATCAGATATAGCAGGGCGACAATCATAACTTTTTTGGTCTAAGCATCTGTTTTCCATCATAGGCTGAACAGCCAAACTGAGGGAAGTATAATCATGATGCTTTTAATATCACTACGCAATAATTCCTTTTTTTATCCAGATTGATTGATAAAAGCTAATTTTATGCTATTATCGTAAATCTACTAGCAAACAGATGCTTTAGTCACGCAAGATGAAAAACTCATCTAGGTTGATTACGAATAAAACTTCCGATTTGGGAAGCGATCGCACAATCTAGAAAAAATATTTTCAATCTAGTTGGACAAAAGACACAATTGATGGTGGAATAGATAAGGCGGTATTTGCTGCCTCCAAAAATAACTAGGTTTACACTAGTTAATTACCAAACACCTGCGGGGGTGTGGCGGAATGGTAGACGCTACGGACTTAGATAACTGAGCCTTGAAGGAGAAATCCCTCAAGTGGAAGCTCTCAAACTCAGGGAAACCTAAATCTGGTGACAGACATGGCAATCCTGAGCCAAGCCCGAAAATTTTAGATTTGCGATTTTAGATTTGGGATTAGTTTTCAATCCAAAATCCAAAACCCAAAATTGAGGGAAGGTGCAGAGACCCGACGGGAGCTACCCTAACGTGAAGTCGAGGGTAAAGGGAGAGTCCAATTCTCAAAACCTGATTTGGCTATTGCCATCAGGTAGCAGTGAAAACTGCGGGAGGATGAAAATCCGTTGACCGTAAAAGGTCGTGTGGGTTCAAGTCCCTCCACCCCCACTAAAAATTGAAAATGCCAAAAATCTTTTATGTGACTTTAGCAATAACTTTGCCGCAACGGTAAACTTATGCTTCCAATAAAGGGTGGCAAGGTTATGGTTCCAAATAAATTTCTCTTCGCGTTGCCCTTAAAGCAGCGCGAACTTTTTTGTCGGGAAAACATCCTGGTTTAACCAATAGCCTTGAAATGGCTACCTCACTAGGATAAATACCTTCAGTGTGAACTTGCCTAACAGCTTGTTTTACTTAGATTTTTTGAATGGCTATTTCTAGGGTTAGCCTATTGGGCAATAGGTAGAAGGGAATGGGGAATGGGTAATGGGAATGCTTTTATTCTATTCCCCATTCCCTGGTTCAAGGGTTAAACCGCGATAAACTTGTTCAATGGGGAAATTGAGGTTAATGCTTTTAAGTTCGATTGTGTCGCCTGCTTTGTAGTTGATAATCAACCAGTCGCCTGCATCGTTTTTGTGATACAGGTCGATTTCGATGCTGGTGGAACTGACTAGTAGGTAATCGATTAAGGCTGGGTTTTGGCGGTACATTCGGAATTTGCTACCTCTGTCGTAGGCTTCGGTGCTGACGGAAAGGACTTCGACAATGAGGCAGGGGTAGGTAATATATTGGGTTGTGGTTTTATCGCGATCGTCGCAGGTAACGCTGGCATCTGGGTAGGTATAGTTATTACTGCCAAAGATATTGACTTTGACATCAGAATTTCCGGTGATGCAACCTGTATTTTCTAAGTGGCTGTCGAACATGGCGGTGAAGCGGATGGCGATACGACTGTGATTGACGCTGGCGCCAGTCATGGGGTAAACTTCGCCGTTGATATACTCGTGCTTTTCCAGTTGGGTTGCTTCCCAGGCAAAGTACTCGTCTGGGGTGAGGTGGGGAGCATTGCCTTTGGCTGCGATCATTGTGGGGAAACTCCTGGATTGGATGACTCGCACACTTTCATATAGAAAAATCCCTGTTGCACTTTATTTTTCACAAATAGATTTATCCGTAATGCCCTACTCTTCGTCTAACAATGCTTGTTCGTCAAGGAAGGTTTGTAGCCGGATCTCATAATCTTCATAGTAAAGTTCATATAATGCTTGGCTGTAAAGTAGTTTGCCGTCCAAGGGATACTCTTCTAATTATTGAGACTAAGTAATTTCACTGGGGGTTTTGATGAAGTATTCAACAATTTGGATTTAATACTTTATTTATGGTCGGATTTTATCAAATTTGTGTAAAAAGATCACTTAATTTCAGAAGAATAGATTGATGCTAGTGTTCACCAAGGTTAAGCTGGTAATAATATGAACAGGAAGCCTTTTTGTCCTGATAACTGGAATGAACACTAATAGTTTATCAATTAGTCAGGAAAATCCCCATAGTGTTACATCTAACTCTAGACAGATAAATGTGCAAATTGCACAAGAAGAGGTTTATAGCTTCTTCGTGGAAATTGTCAAAAAACTGTCACCAGATGATGTTTTGCGAGAATTCAAAGGTTTATTTATAGACGGTCTTGATTCAGAAGAGTCAGATTATATTCCTGGGATATATAGTATTTTTTTAGATGATAATGAGCAAGAACTATGTAATACACTCAAGCGGTGTTGCTACATTATAGTTAATAATTGGAAGACTAATCGAAAAGATAAATATATCCAAGAATTAGTTAATTTATTTATTGATGAAAATCTCAAGGTCAAAGACAATAACGATCCAGTAGTAAAGATTTGCAAGACTTGGCTAGAGAATTTTGCCAACAGCAAGGACTACCAAGAATTGAAATTATTTGCTGCTAAATATGATGAATCATCTAAAGGTCATTGGGCTAATCGCTATAGTTCTTATTTATTAATCGATCAATCTGTTAATAAAAATAATCCCATAGAGCAACAAGAGGCTGCTAGAAAGCTTTCTAAACAGATAAAAGAAAAATTTAAGTTTGAACTGGCAATGTATATTGCTCGTTCTCAATCTACAGTTTCAAGCACAGCACGCTATAAAAATCCTAGTGTTTTGGGAGACCAGGCTCTACGTTTAATCAAAGCAATTGTTTTAAAAAGAGGGGTTTTTAGTCATGAGAATATTGCTCATATATTTATCAAACAGACTCAAAATCAAACTCTAGAACAATTTAAAATTAATCTCGAAAAATATCTATTTCTTTCTGTAGGCAAGCAAGAATCAGTTGAGGCTTGGAAGCAGCAGTTTATAGATGTTTTGTCATCATGGAAGAAGGATTGTAATCAAGAATTGATCACCAAAGAATTGTTTTTGAGAACCTGTAATCGAGTCATCGATTACTTGACAGTAGAAAACGGCAAGGAACCTTCATCATTATTTATATTATTAATTAGTCAAGGTCATGCTCTAACATTGGTAATTATACTTTTAAAAATAATTCTAATTTGTAATAATTCTCGTCGTCATTTAGAAACTCGGATTGCTCATCTGATTCGGTTTTACGAAAACTATTCTGAAGATGAATGCAAAGGTGTAATAAATTTTATGGAGATTTTTAATATCACGTTTGCAATTTATGCAGAGAACGTAGAATATAACTTGATTAAGATGGAAGAGGAACAAAGCAGTAATCCGCAGTTGAATCTGGATGGTTATCGTGTGTTTTCACAGATGAAAGTAGATAGACCCAAATGAGTTTTGCCTAATTTATGATTTAGGAAGGCGTTCGTCTAAGTAAGCGAGGGTAGCGCCCGCAGTTTCAGCTAGAATACTAATGAGGCGATATAGAGCGATCGCACTAAATACTAGGGCCGATGGAAAGTGATGTTGCAAAAGTTGATATGCAGTCGCTTCAAACACACCCAACCCACCAGGCGCACCCGGAATCACAAAACCTAACAGCCAAGCGCAACTAAAAGCCCCTAGCAACAAAGGAATTTGATTTACGTTCAACGAACCTAGGGCGGACATAGTTAATATAAACCCAGTGGCGCGTAGTCCCATAAAGCCCAACTCTCCTAATAAAGGGCGTAAGGGGTAGCTTTTGAGACTGAAGGGAACAGTTGGTTGAGTTGTAGCAGCAGACTTTTTTGCTTTTAATCTGTATAAAAAGCGAATAACTGGGTTTAAAAACCGGGGATGAATTGTACAAAGAACTACGGCTAAACTCAATAATTGTAGTATTTGGATAACTAGGCTAGTATTAGCCGCCGCAAATTGGCTACCGCATAAGACAATGATGATTAAAGCAGCAGCTAGCATGAGTAGGGGTTCTAGCAAAACGCTTAAAGTGGCTGCACCAGCAGAAATATTGGCATTTTTGGCGGCGACAATTCGCCCATAGTGATGCCAGATATTACCTGGTAAATACTTAGCAATGTTCGTTTTTAGGTAAACTTGGATAAATTGGGGAGATGATACAGGTTGATTTAACTCTTGCAAAATCCAGGTCCAAATCCAGCCTGCCCAAGTATGCGCTAGTAAAGTTACGCCTGTAGCGATCGCTATAATTGCCCATCCTACCCCATCAATGCGGATAGCAGTCACTCCAATCCAATTATCTTTCAAAGCTTTCGCTAAAAAAAACAGCGTTCCGCCCAAAATTATCCAGCGTAAAAATTGCTTCATGAATTTAGTAATTTAACGGTTGAGCAACAAGGGGCCAATGCCTCTACGATTGCAGTACATCAGCTACCTATTCAAAGCTTTTGGAGTATAAAACAGCTTGATGTAGTTCTTTTTACGGAAACTATATTACTTTATTTTATATCTCTCTAGAGTTAGATAAAAATATTATTCATGTACTAATTAAAATGTAGCCTGCGCTAGAGGTAAAGAGCCTTTTATTATTCATATCCTTAATAGAGGTTATCGAAACTGAGCGAACCAAAACAAGCACAATAACTTGCTGACCAATTCAATGATTCAGCAAAGACTTAACTTATTAATATTTTGGTAAGGAGGACTACGTGAACGCTGTGAGAGTATTCTTGAAACAAGTAAGATTGCGCCAGATATTAACTATCTTTTTAGCTGGACTATTGTTGATAGTTAGCACTGCTTGTAGTGGGGCAAATGCTCAAGGTGCAAATCCACAAAACCCTGCTGTGCAAGCTGGTGGAGCAAACAATCCTTATAAGAATGGTGGAGACAAGTATGGCAACTACAGAATGTCTACCGATCCGAAAATAGCAAACCCAAAAGCCAGTCAGGGACACGACCAAGCTAGCTTACAACCAAGTTTGGAATTTTTGATTGCTACAGCAGATAGAGAATCTAAGATACTTTATCCTGGTGCTGAGACACCAGCAGGTCGAATCAATAAAGAAGCAGAGTTGCCACTCATCACAGATAAAGACTTCCGCCAGCCTGAACCCGGTGGTTTGATTCAGAATGAACCAAATGTTGGAGATCGGGTTCAAGATCGGCTTGAGACTGTAAAAGAGACTGTTGAAGAAGCTTCCGGCTTTTTGAAAAATAAGGCAGATGAAGCAAGTCGCAGACCTGAATTACAAAGAAATCCAGCAGTAGGCAGATAGAATCATTATTTTGTCTGAATCCTTGGAATGCAAAATTCATTCCAAATGCCATCTTGGTTAAAGTTTAACTTAGTCACAAAAATGCAAGGAGTTTAGCACTATGAAAAAAGCAATGAATTGGCTGAAAAGCATTCGTCCCTTGAAAGTTTTAACTGTTTTTTTGGCAGGGATATTCTTATTTCTGACACAAGCTTGTGGTGCCCCAGGAATAGCAACGCAGCCACCACAACCTGGCGCTCAAGCACCTAATACTGAACGATACGATCCAACAAAAGATTATCCTCTATCTTCTCCCTCTGGTGGGATGAATAACTTTAGTGATGTAGATCCCAGAGCGAGAGATGAAAAGGCAGCTAATGACAGAGCTGATGCACTGGTGAAAAATGCTCAAAGAAATATTGACCAGAAGTCAGTTGACAGCCCAAGGCAATATGGTGAAAATTACAAACAAGGTACACCCCTCGGTGAAAGAGTGAAGAATTTGGGTGAAGATATCGGTAGTTCAGCTGAAGAAGTTCGCAAAGGTGTTGTTAAGGGAACTCAGCGAGGAATTGAAAATATCAAGGGAAATACCCAGAATGCTGCCGAAGATGTGACAACAAATGTTCAGCGTGGGGCTGAGGATGCTGGTAGAAATATTCGGCGTACAGCTGATGATGCAGGCAACGCAGTCAAGAGAGCGGTTGATTGAAATTAGTCATTTAATTCTCGTAAAAATTTGAAAGCGCCCACAGACTTATAGTCTGGTGCTACCAAAACAAAGCCTGCATAGACAGGCTTTGTTTTGGTTTGAGGTGGGGTTTAATTCCCTTAAACTTTATTAATAGATATCTCTATAAATTAAATATGCGTTATCCAAAACCCTTGTAGAGACGTAGCATTGCTATGTCTCTACATTATTTTAAATATCTCTAATGAGCCTTTGAACTCCGTTAACGAGTCTTTGAACTCCGTCGTCGAGTATTTTAGCTCCGTGAACGAGTGTTTGAACTCCGTGAGCGATTTTTTGTGCTGTCGGTAATTACCTGCAACTGCGCTGTAGTAGAGTGTAATTAATTGATATAGGACTAATATTTGATTTCTGAAAAAGCTCCGTACATTTGAAGGGTGGGGAAATCAAAGGTCGTGTGTCGGATA